>NZ_FNAZ01000012.1:0-189945 GCF_900102125.1 Paenibacillus sp. cl6col | reverse complement strand
GGAAGCATGTATCGACTTTGGTATGGAGCATGAAAGAATACCGCCTAGAACACCGAATATGAATGCCCATATTGAGTCTTTTCATCGAATCTTGCAAGATGATTGTTTGAATAAATACGAATTTCAAACTTATGGTGAAGCCTATCAAGTGGTGTCCGAATTCATACGGTTCTATAATGAACGCAGGATTCATTCCAGTATTAGGGATATGGCGCCAGAGAAATTTTACAGCCAGAATCAGGTGGAAGCGATTCCAATTAAAATGGTTCGAGTCTAAACGAAAATGAATGAATAAGCTAGAATTAGTGTCTTTGTGTCCAAATTTATGGGGTTAATCCGATCTACAGTTGGCATTGGAGTTCAATACAATCTTGCTTATCCTCAGTTCGCCATCTCTATGAAAAAGGCATTGCAACACTGGAAGCAAAATGAAGGCCTATACAGTGAAAAAGTTTCTAAGGAAACGATTACTAGATTAAATAGCTTATTAGTCCTCAACAAGTAGCTGTATATATTAGTAACTTAAGATATAAAGGGGGATTTATTATGAATATTGTTGTTGCGGAACATTGGAATCTTGAAAAGCATGAACTGCCCGGCGTTAATAGCATCATCTTTCCAAATGGCACTGTAACAATCTTAAGTTGTTACAGCGCATATAACCCCAACACAAATGAAAGTAAATTTTATTGCTCTCCCTTGTGTGACACAACCATTGAAAGCATATCAAAGTATAATGTTGAATGTTGGACGATCGTTGATGAATGGGTCAGTATTGATTATCAAGACGGGAAAATCTGTGGCGGTGATGGTCAAATGGGGAATGAAGGATTTATTGCTTGTACGGATGCTGAAGACCGTTTGGTATGGGGAATATTTTTTGAAAATTCAAACCCTATAAAAAGCTTAGAAATTAAAGATAAAATCCTAATCGCTATTAATGAGCATACCGAATTACAAATTGAAATCAACTTAGAAAACCTCACCCAAATTAAAATGACTTCCATAAAACCCAAAAATGAGCCAACTAATTGATGAAACAAATACCAAGCACGAAGTCTCCTAATATACCGTATCATAAGTAACGGCAAGTTTTTATTGTACAACTCGAAAGAAATGGAACAGCTAGGCTATTCGTCAGGAGGCAGCACGGAAATTTTTACCCCGCCAAGCGATGGGATTCAAATGGTTTGAAGTTGGTTGTAAACAGTGTTACACTCAAAATCTATATTTTGTAATACACCTAAGAATAGTCACTATTTTAGTTATAAAGGAAGGTAATACTGTGATAAAAGTTGATAACTTATCCTTCTCATTCCCGCAAAAAGAACTATATAAAAACATTTCATTCACGCTTGAAGAGGCACAACATTGCGCTTTTATAGGAACGAGTGGCAATGGGAAAAGTACATTAATAGATATACTGATGGATCCAGAAAGATATTTGTTCGAGGGTAAATTAGAAGTTGACCCGACTTGCAAAATTGGGCATGTAAGTCAATTCTCTCAACAAGACAAAACAAAAGAAACAACAGTTTTTGAATATATAGCGGAAGAATTTATTAAGATACAAAATGAAATACAATCTCTTTGTACTGAAATGGAAACATCATCAGATATTGAACCGTTACTCGAAAAGTACCAATTAGCTTTAGACGCGTTTGATGCAATCGGCGGCGATAATTTTGAAAGCAACATTAATAGGAAACTAAATTTAGCAAACCTCATGAAGCTAAAAGATGTTAGGGTATCCGAACTGAGTGGTGGGGAATTCAAACTTATTCAAGTGATGAAGGAAATGCTTAGTAGTCCAGATTTAATGATTATGGACGAACCCGATGTATTTTTAGATTTTGAAAACCTAAATGCGCTCAGAAATCTTATTAATTCTCACAAAGGAATGCTGCTAGTTGTTACGCACAACCGATATCTATTGAATCATTGCTTCAACAAAATTATACACCTTGAAAACAAAGAGATCCAAGAGTTTGATGGGCGATATATTGATTATAACTTCTCATTACTTCAGACTAAAATTGAGTTGCAAGAAATCGCAGTCGCTGAACAAGAAGAAATTGAGAGATACGATAACATCATTGATAATCTTAGAGCTATCGCGACTGTTAATGCAGATGCATCTAGAGGGAGAGCACTAAAAGCCAGAGTTAAGTTTCAAGAAAGATTGGAAGCACGTAGAATTAAAGCGCCATTTGTTGATATAAAGCAACCGAATATTCGTTTTGATATGGATCATGAACTGGAAGATACCGTTGTTGTAAATGTTAATAATTATCGTGTTGCCTATGATGAGTTGCTGCTAGACAATGTTAACTTTGAGATAAAATCTACGGATAAAGTAGCCATTATTGGTCCAAACGGTACCGGGAAAACGACTTTACTCCGAGATATCTATAAAAATAATCAGGATTCAATTGAAATTAATGCTGATGTTAAAGTGGCTTATTTATCTCAGATTCAAGGCGAAATGCTAAAGGATTCTAATACAATACTCGAAGAATTCATCGATGCTGGATTTAATACGTATGATGAGATTAGATCGTATATTTCTGGCTATGGGTTTGAAGGAGAAATCGTTAATCAGAAGATAGAATCTCTATCTGGTGGAGAAAAGAATACGCTTCAATTGGCCAAAGTTGCTGCCAGTAAAGCAAACGTATTGCTTCTAGATGAACCGACAAGCCATTTAGACACCTATTCTCAAATCGCTTTGGAGAAAGCCATTGAAGACTATAAAGGTGCGATTCTCATGATTTCTCATGATTTCTATTCTGTTGTAAATGGTATGGATTATGTTTTAATCATCGACGATAAGACAATAAGAAAAATGAGTATGCGTAAATTTAGACAGATGATTTATGCTAGTCATTTTAATAAAGACTATTTAGAAGCTGAACAAAATAAAAAAGCAGTTGAAATAAAAATAGAATTGGCTTTAAAAAATGCTGATTTTGAATCTGCAAAAGTATTGGTTGATGAGCTAGAAGAGCTGATTAAGTTGCTTTAAAATACACCCCTCTTATTGAAAAGAAGACCCCTCGAAAAAGGGGTCTTTGTACTAGGTCAAGAATATATGGCGCGATAAGCCCAGCGCCTTTTTCTTCCTTGAAACTAAGTACCTTACCATCGAACTTCCTGCATGGAATAGACAGGTATGTCCATAATAGATAGAATATAACCTAGACTCGAGAACATGAGGCGAACCGGAAATAACAAATGACGCAGAAGAGAGAGTGAATGCTCATGATACAAATTACGATTCCAACACCGGATGTCACGATTTACAAACAGATTGCTCCTAAATTAAGCCATATCTACGGGTTTACGGATTTCATTCTGATTCCTAGAGATAAAGCGGGAATCTTTATGTTCTACAATGATAAGGATGAACTCCTATTCGTCGGCAAGGCGCGGAAACTAAGACCTCGGATCAAGAAGCATTTCGAGGATACAGTGTCGGTCATCAAAGAGAATCGGGAGGAAGTGACCAAGATCGAGGTTTGTTTGGTCGAGGATCCCGTCCATAGAGAAATATACGAGACGTACATTATTAACGAATACAAGGCTAAGTACAATGTAGATAAGGTGTTATACAAATAATAGACAGAGCTCCTATCGCACAAGGAGCCATGAAATGATAAGATAACGCAAAAATGCCTTTAACCCGCTTAACGTGGATTAAAGGCATTTTATATATGTGCCGAGCTACATGTGTAAGTTGGTTGCGGGGGCAGAACTTCAACCCATCGCCAAAGAACATGGTCAATGTGGAGAGCATGTGACGTTCGAATCGATGCTATGGATCAGTTGTTCACCTTGAAATTCACTTCTGGGTACTTGGCGGCCAGATCTTGTACCGCAGAATCGTCTTTCCCTTTTAAATACCGATCGAAGAAGGCAACACTGAATTCGTTCACGATGCGGTGATCCCGCCGCGGGTTTGTGCCGCTGAGACCTAGTAGCGGAGAGAATAACGCAAGATCGGTGTAGCTTGCATGCTTTGAACCCGGAATAAGGATCGACATCCCTCCGCCTGCCAGAGCATAGCCTGATTTTTGGATATATTCGTTCCTCGGGGCTTCGAACGCTTCGCGGCTTACCCCGCCTAACTGTTTGGCGACATCATCGTAAGAAATCATTACATTGCTGTACGTCTCGTCTGAATACATCATGAAGAAAGGCTTTCCGAATCCTTTGACCGAAACCGGCGGATCATAAAACCCTCCATCCATACTAAGGGCAGCCTTCACACGCGAATCATTCTGTAACATTTGCACCGTCACGGCTCCACCGAATGAATGTCCAAGCATGCCGATTCGTTCGAGATCGATTCTGCCTGTAAATCGACCCGCAGTATCCTTCTGATTGAGCTTCTCTACTTGATTGAGCACAAACGCAGCGTCGCTGGTCCAAAGCGGGATATGCCCCCTATACTGAGCAATCGAAGTCAAGTTAGGGTCGGTCTTACTCACGGCGACTCTTCCGTCAGGGTAAACGGAGGCAGCAGCTTCGTAGGCATAATCGATAGCGATTACAATATAGCCGTGGCTGGCCAGCTCCTCTAGCTGGTACATATTCTGATTGCGATACCCGTTCATCCCATGGGAGAAAATCAGAACCGGATACCGGCTCTCCGAGTCCGAGAGCCTAGCCTCCACCAAAGCATGCGTCTTGATCAACCCTAGATGGCTTAGCACAAAATCCGGAAGCCCCATCATTTTGCTTGATATGGCTGTCGTCATCTTAGATGCGTTCCGGAGATATGGGCTTCTCTCTTCTCCGACGCCATTGGCGGCCGGATACCAAATCTGCGCCATCAGCTCGCGCTTATCAGCAGTGTTATCCGAATATGTTTCTCGCCGCTCATCGTCAACCCAATGATAAACCGTCGTTCCGACCGCATAGGATCCCGTTGGTTCTTCAAACGAGAATACCGGCAGCACCGCAGGTGGCGTAACCGAGACCAACAAATATACGGTCAATAGCATCGCTTGAACGGTAACAGCAATCCGGCTTCTACTGGCTTCCTTCCGCTTGATAATGAAGAAATAAGCCATCAATAAGAGTGGCGTCAAGTAGGCCGGAACCATCTCCCACCGTCCACCTTCCACGACAATCTGCACAATTACCAGAGCGAAGGCGATCCCTAAAGGGATGAACCATCTCCAGCCGCCTTTCTTGTTCGCGATTACCGCCCAGTACAACAGGCCAAAATTAACCACGATCAAGCCTATTTCCCAAAACCTCATGTCGATCTCCCTCCCTTTACCACAAATACGAACTTGCTCCAGATTACAAAAAAATTATAAAGATGAAAGGGGGAATATTATAAATTTTTTATGAATGTCGTGGGCTGACATGGAAAACGCACCGAAATTAAGAGGAATGGCAAACGTAGGTTTTTGGGTGGAGGATCTCACAAACGGATAATTTGCAGTTTAATGATCAGACTATGCATGAAATTTATCCATTTCTATGTAAAAAGACAAAGAGCAGCCCATTAGCCGGCTCTTTGTCCTTGAATTTATTTTCGCTCATTTTCAACGTTCCCCATCAAGAACTCTTTGTTGTATAGTAGAACTCCCCTAAGAGATGCCCTATTTCGTAACTCCCTGGTGCAAGTTCTTTTTCAACAAAAGCGTTGACCTCTGACTTGTCGATCTCATACATCACTTCAATTTCTTTAGAAAATAATAGCTTTTCTTGCGAAAGTAAGTTCGAAAGCGATGGTTGTTGCCTTGGCTTAAGTTCTCCCGTATTTAACACTTGCTGAAGTCCCTCAACATAAGACTCCAACGGTCGACTACCTACGATTTTGACTCCTTTATTCTCTTCATTGATCATAACGATCGTTGGGAAACCTCGAACCCCAAGGCTTCTAGCGAGTCCAAAATCCTCATTCAATAAGGATTGGCCGGATTGATGTTCAGCATCTTGAACGATCGCTTCTCCATCCAGTCCAAGCTGATTTACGATGTCAATCATGACGGATTCCTCCGCGATATTTCGATTAAATGCGAATAAAGCTTCTCGTGATCGTCTTAAGTAATCATAGGCTACTGCATTGCCATGATGTTGCTGAATCACTTTAAATACACGAGAGGGTGGGTAAGAGGATTGAACGGGATCGCTTAGCATAAGCGAACCGTCAATTGGCATCCGCGAGTATTCCCCAACCTCTCGCCAGTGGTCGAAGACATGAGCAGGTCCAGATATACCGTTGCGTGGATCAACCGGCTCATCCCCCCATTTTTCGAGCAGCCCGCCCATTACCGTTTGGAAGTTAAAAACATGTCCATACTGCGTTTTAAATCGTCGTAGGACAGGGTCAAGCGCCCAGCAGTGTGAGCAGATTGGATCCGTTACATAATAAACTGTAATGGATTTATGAGGTGGATTGAAAGCAATCATCTCCACTTCTTCTTCCCCAGCTACGCCGCAGACACCGGTCTCTAGATCACAAATCATATGATTATCGCTGACTATTCGTTTATCGTCATTTGCCATGATGGTTTCCTCCTTGAAGTTTCCGAAAGATCACTTTGCTTTTACAATCCCATTTTAGCCATAATAAATGTACCGGAACACCAATAGATCATGTGATTTGTCGTTTATACAACACATGGGCGCATCTGTTTAAAATGTTGGAGGGACAGGAATGACGAAATCCAAGACAGACCCCCGAATTTTACGAACGCGTAAGTTAATCATGGACTCTTTTATTGAACTTTCAGGTAAAAAAGAATTCAAGGATATTACCGTGAAGGATATTACGACAGAGGCGATGATTAATCGGGCAACGTTCTACTATCACTTTGAAGACATATATGATCTGCTCGACAAGGTTTTATCCGAAGTGCTTTTGATTAATTTGAATGCGATAGACTTTGGGAATAGCGTGCTGAATGAAGCATCGATTATTGATATTTTCGTAGCTATAACAGATTTCCAGAGCGCGCTATCCAATCGGTGTCATCGAGGATACGATGAGACCATTGCTCGTATTATTCGAGAGCAGCTCGAGATTATCTTCTATAAAATGCTGCGAAAACAACTGACGATGGCGGCCGATGAATCGCTAAAAATCACAGCGCTCCTTTTAAGTTGGGGGTTATATGGTGCTTCTGTGGAGTGGAGGAGAAAGGGGAAGGAATTATCGCCGGAAGCATTTATTCAGCCCGCTATTCCCTTTCTGCTGTCGGGCATTGACCAGGAGTGAGGGTTAAAGCTGACTCTGCCGAGTATTAAGAGATGGAAAGCAGAGCTAAATTGGCAAAGCAGTTATGCAATAAACTAACACTCCTACAAGATTCTTGAATGAAAACGAACTTCATAAAGATGTCTGGGTGAGCGTCATCCAGCGTTTCAAGAGAAATGGCTTCATCCTATTTATCTGCTAGAAAAGGTTGCTGGCTATGATATTTATCACAAGTGTTTGGTGAACTTCATCGATAAAATATACTGGACATCTAAGAGAATACATCATGGGGGTAAGAAAGTATGTTAGAAAAATTATTAAGTCCATTTACTTCGATTCTATCGAGGCTAAAATATGGACAAAAGTTTATGCTCATCAGTGTACTATTTATTATTCCAATTATAGTCCTTCTATATGAATGGAACGCGACACAGCAAACTCAAATAAATTTCATCAGAGGCGAACAAGCTGGTGTTGAGCAGATCAGTGAAATAATGCCCTTTATGTTACAAGTACAACAGCAACGTGGGCTTATCAATGGTTACTTGAATGGAAATAAAGAAGCAAAGAGCACCATTGAGGCGAAGCTACAAGAAATTGCTCAATTGATTGAACACATTGAAGCAAAATTCCGGAAGGAAAACCTACCCCAGTCATACGAAAAATGGGCTTCTATTCATAGAGAATGGATTGAACTGCGTGATTCTTATGAGAGCTTAAAAGCATCAGATAGTTTTGTTCGTCATTCAAAACTGGTGGAGCAGATAGAAGAACTTATTGTCAACAGTGCCGATGAGTCCGAATTATCACTTGATAATGAAATTAATTCATACTATTTGATGAGGTTGGTCGTTCAGGAACTGCCTGCATTGATCGAAAACTCCGCTTTTATTCGGGGAACTGGCAATGGTATTCTTGCATCGAGAACACTAACGGATGAGTTGAAAATCCAGCTACTCCTGAGAGAATATGAGAGTAAGACTGCTCTTGTCAGTCTAAATAAATCCCTTTCCAAAATTGCGGAATCTCAGAGTAACATTAATGTGAATCTGGTTGAGAAGGGAGGGCAGGTTGCACACAATATTCAAAACTATCTTGTTTTACTTGAACAAGAAATTATACATAAGCAAGAGATGAGCATGAATCCTGATACCTTTTTCACTCAAGGGACGGTTGCGATCACAACAGCGGATGAGGTATTCAAACTAGCCATAATGGAATTAGATCATATTCTTCAAGAACGTATCGATGACTACACTGCTGAGCGCAATGTAACATTAGTGATCATGGTGGTAGTCTTACTATTAGTAGTCATATTTTATGTAGCATTCTTTAGGAGTGTTATGGATACAGTGAGTATCTTAAAGCAAAGAGCCGAGTCGATGGCGAAGGGGGATTTCTCCCAAGACATTGTACTGAATACTAAGGATGAGCTGCAACTTGTAGGTGCGGCCTTTAATGAAATGCAAAGATCGATGAATCGAGTGCTTAGCTTAAATCAACAAATTTCCTTAACAACATTTCAATCCTCCCAGCAACTAACTGGAATCTCAGATCAATCTATACAGGATATGAAGAAAGTTGCCGATTCTGTGCAGAAAGTATCGGATGGGACAGCTTCACAGAAGAGAACGACAGTGGAAGCGTCATCTGCAATGAATGAGATGGCGATTGGGATTACACGAGTTGCGGAAGCGGCATCTGAGGTTGCTTCGGTTGCCATTCGCGCAAGTGAAAATGCAGTAATTGGGAATCAGCAACTGATAGAAACCATGGATCAAATGGAGAGTATTAAGAAGACTCAGGCTGACTCTGCCCAGATTGTAGCTAAGCTTGATGAGCATTCAGTACGTATAAGTCAAATTATAAAGTCAATTATGGAGATTGCAAAGCAAACAAAGCTACTTGCTTTAAATGCAAATATTGAAGCAGCACGCGCGGGAGAGCATGGTCGTGGATTTAGCGTAGTTGCACAAGAGATAGGAGAGCTTGCTGAAGAAACATCAAGCTCTGGGAAATCCATTTCTGACCTATTGATTGATATTCGATCTCTTGTTGGAGCAACGGTATCCGCTATGGATTCGATACAAATCGAGACGAATATGGGTATGGAATCTATTGAGCGAACGAAGGAGACCATTGATTGCATTCTTAGTGAGGTTAAGCTTGTAAGTGAACAAATTCAGGATGTATCCGCAACCACTGAGGAAATGTCAGCTGGAATGGAGGAAGTGGCGGCTTCTATTGCTGATGTATCCGATATTTCTCATCGTACATCGAATGAAGCTGAGTTAATGGCTACAGGTACAGCAGAACAACTAGTTTCCGCGGAGAAAATCCAAATTTCTGCTAAAGAATTAAGGGATATGTCACAGCAATTGCAGAATGACTTAAGCAAATTTGTATTGTGCAATGACGTTATAATACCTAACCTTAGGTAATGAGAATTCATACATTTGTCGTATCCGTCAAAGCGCCATGCATGGCGGTCGAAAAGTGGCTGGGCCGTTGATAATATCACTCTTTATTTTTGCCAGAGTAACACTTCCGCTTCGCCTACAATATGATGAGTCTAGAGAAATCTAAAGAGGTGAGCAAATGGCAGTCGTAAAAGCCAGGCAACAGGATATTGATATGTTGGCAAGGTTGCTTCGAGCTGAAGCTGAGACCGAAGGCGAGCAGGGCATGCTCCTTGTTGGAAATGTTGGCATTAACCGAGTAAGAGCGAATTGCTCTGATTTTAAAGGCATTCGGACAATTCCTCAAATGATCAACCAGCCGCATGCGTTCGAAGCGTTGCAACATGGTTTGTACTATCAAAACGCAAGAGAGAGGGAACGCCGTCTGGCGCGACGGGCTGTGAATGGGGAACGGAGTTGGCCAGCCAAATTCTCCCTGTGGTATTTCCGTCCAGGAACGTTCGAAAATCCCGGCCCATGTCCGGACACTTGGTATAATCAGCCGCTCGCAGGACGATGGAAGAAGCACTGTTTCTATGAACCGACTGCGGAAGAATGTGAAGAGGTATACAATACGTTTTAATTGCATCAACGAAAAGAGCTCAGAATCTCTTATCCTGACTTGTCAAAGTCATATCGGTTGTCTAAACTTTATCTCATTAAGGGCCGCGTAAATCGCGGCTTTTTTTGGTTTAGTGGAATAAAGTTGTTGCCGGGTTAGAAGTGATTTAAGGGATTCAAATCTGCATTTCGTCTAAATCTATTAATATAAATTCAAATGGTCGAGGAGTGTATCATTTATGTATAGAGTGGCTATTTGCGATGATGAGGAAAAACAAAGAGAGCTTGTTAAAAGCCTCCTGATTACTTTGTCGATAAAGACAAATATAGAATTTGAAATCGAATTATTCGGCTCGGGAGAGCAATTGGTATCTCATTATGAGTCCAAAGGACCCCCGTTCCATATTTTAATTTTGGATATCGAAATGGGTGGGCTGAACGGGATTCAGACAGCTCGTAGAATAAGAGCGTTACATAACTTGGATGAACAAATTATATTTCTGACAAGCTACCCTGAATATATGGTAGAAAGTTTTGACGTTATGACATTCCAGTATTTAATAAAACCTATCGCCCCCTCGATCTTGGAGGAGAAAATCATCAAACTATGCCAATACTTTCGAACACTTGTTAAAAAGTTTATGGTCATCAAGTCAGCCTATGAATCAATCATTATTAAATATGACGACCTCATTAGCATTGAAGCTGCCAAAAGCTTAACGATAAAGAGCAAACTACATTTTATTACTGCTGATCAAACCTATGAAAGCAAAGGAATTATTACAGATTATGCTTTAGCTTTAAAAGACAGTAACTTCCTGCAAATCCATCGCTCCATTATCATTAATCTACTTCATGTGAGGAAGTTTGCTAGCGGAGTTGTCCTCATGTCCAATGGGTTGGAATTACCCATAGGCCGTTCTAAAATTAAAGAGGTTAAAGATGTTTATACCAAATATATGATTAGGAAGATCGAATAATATGATTCAAAATAATTTACTTGTTGTCTTTATCATTGTACTTGTGATGGGCGTTCAACTTAATTTTTTCTTCAACTCGGTTTTTGGTAAATCAGCTAAAAAACATAACCGATTTATTTACTTTATTATCTTTGGGCTACTCGATTTCCTATATCTTGTTATTCTCGTCTCACCAATTATATCTTCGATTCTAGCCTTGCTTATGATATTTAGTATCGTACAATCTTATCAAGTAGAGATGAAAACGAAGATCATTTTCTCTATGCTTTACAGTGTTTTAATGTCTCTCGTTACTGGTATATCCCTTTATATTTTTTATACCCTAGATTCAATTGAGTTTAGCTTTGATCCTGTAAATGAAACTAATAAAATTGTCTACATGAAAGCTATTTTGCTCTCTTTCATCATCATGTTTGCCATCATTCAGATCATACGACCATTTGCAAGACATAGAAGTTACTCTTTGCATTATCGTTACTACGTATTAATTTCGGCTATTCCACTCATGAGTATATATCACCTATATATTCTAAATTATAAGACCGTCTATTATTTCATTTCCGCTATTGGTTTTCTTTTCTTAAACGTTATGATTATATATATTTTTGATTCGATTATTGATAAATATAAATTCATGCAAGAGCATACTCAACTGCAACATCAAATGGATTATCAAGATGCGAATTACGAAAAGGTCGTTCACAGCTTCAAGTCCATTAAAAGAATCATTCATGATACGAATCAACAATTTTTATATATTGAAGAATGTATTAAGCGAAATGAGTTAGCAGCTGCAATGGAACATATTAAGACAACCTTAAATAAAGTCGAAGGGGCGTATCAGCGGGTTAATACGGGGAATCTGGTGATAGATGCTCTTATTACAAATACGCTTAATATTGGACAAGCCAATGGCATTAGAATAGATACAAAGCTTAATTTATGGTCGCAAGAAATCCATATAGACCGTTATGACTTATGTGTTGTCATTGGAAATATGCTAGATAACGCAATAGAAGCTTCTAAAAAGTTAACGATTGCAGAAGATAGGTACATTCTTATAAAAATACATTCTACCGAGTCTAGCTTACTCATTCACATCTTGAATCATATGGAGAATGAAGTTGCCCACTTACATAGCCAAAAACCATCTCCTGAATTTCATGGTATTGGATTAACGAATATCGCTAGAATCTGCGACAAGTACGGTGGTCATATGACCATTGAAACGAAACATAAAGTATTTAATAATATGGTCCTCCTGCCGTTTTAAACGAACAATCCTTAGACAATATGTTGTTTAGGGATTGTTTTTTTCGTTTCAGGGCGTTTTTTATTACAGCAGCCTTCTTCCGTGTATGATGAATTCAGTATGTACAATCTGGAAGGATACTACGAGGAGGAATGAATAATGAAGAGAATGGTTTCTATAGGAATGGCCGCTTTGCTTATTGCCATTCCGGTCACCCCTGCTTTTGCTCAAACGAATCCGGCTACTGTAAAAGATAGGGCACAGGTGCTGGCTTCGAAGCTTCTTTCCGTCTCTGGTGCAAGTGGTGTGCAGTATGCCATTATGGATAAGGGATCCATTGTTTTATCAGATAACGTCGGTATAAACGATAAAGCTTCCAAAACTCCGATCACCAAAGACACCATGTTTGGTATAGGTTCGATAAGTAAAATGCATGTGTCTGCTGCAGCGATGATACTAGCTGATGCGAATAAAATTGATATTGATAAGCCACTTACAACGTATATCAAAGACTTCAAAATGGCAGATGAAAGATATAAAAAAATTACACCTCGTATGTTAATGAATCATTCGTCAGGGCTTTACGGTACTCACCTTCCGAATAGTTCTTTATTCGATGACAATGATACAATAGTCCACGATGAATTATTGAACAAGTTACAATCGGAACATTTAAATTCAAATCCAGGTGAATTCTCCGTTTATGTAAACGATGGGTTTGATCTGCTTGAAATCATGATTGAACGAGTGAGCGGTATGAGCTATACCGAATTCCTTGCGAAATATGTGAGCACGCCTCTGAATTTAAGCTCAACGAAAACACCACTTGATCAATTTGATAGAGAAAGGGTAGCCAAAGCTTACTTCCCTACGATGGATCAGGCTTTACCCATTGAGAATGCTAACACCCTTGGGTCAGGCGGGCTCTACTCAACTGCAGAAGACTTAACTAAGTTTGCAGATATGTTAATAGGTAATCGAGCGGATGTTCTATCTAAACAATCAGCCAAAGCCATGCAAAGTCCTGAATATAAAAGAGGAATATGGGTTTCTGAAAAAGCGAACGCCTTTAACTATGGTCTTGGTTGGGACACTGTTCGCTTGACAGAGTTTGATGATTACGGAATAACGGCATTATCCAAAGGTGGAGACGTTGCTACTTATCACGGTTCCTTGATTACAATACCAGAACATAATATTTCTATGGCTGTGCTTTCTTCAGGAGGGTCTTCCGTATTCAATCTTGCATTTGAAACGAAAGTTTTATTAGAATACTTAAAAGACAAGGGGCATATTAAGGAAATTCTACACGAGAAAACATTTAAACCTTCCTTGAAGGTGAACATGCCATCTGAAATGCTTTCTTATGCTGGATTGTATGGTACAAGGGATTCAACCATAAATGTGGAGATTAAGAACGGAGAGATTGATTTACCTGCACAAAACGGAGGGTTGATACCCGCACAAACATATGTGTATACGGGCGATGGACAATTCAAAAGCAAAGATGGCAGTGCAACAGTAAGCTTTGACAAACAAACAAATGGAAGAACATATGTGAAGCTTAACGCCTATACGAATAACCAAGGATTAGGTCAGTCCATGATGGTGCTCTATGCTTATCAAAAGCTGGACTTCAATCCACTCCAACAAACAACTAAAAAGGTATGGGAAAATAGAAACGGAAAAAGTTATTATAGGGTGGATGAAAAGATAACTTCTGTATTTTATCTGGCCACGCCAATGATATCAAAGACAATATCCGTTGATATGGATCATGGATACGCAAATGGGACTAAAATTGTTAATGAGAATCAAGCAGTAAATGCTATCCAAATTCCGATTATGGCCGGAAGAGATGTATTTGATCTCAACTTTTATAAAGAAGGACATACGGAGTATTTAAAGATTGATGGATTCTCTTATATCGATGAAGATGCTATTCAACCCATTTATGAAGGGAAGGATTCAACCAGCAGCATACCAGCTAATGGTCAGGTTAGATGGTATAAAATTGATGATAAATCAGCCAATCGAGTTATGAACGTTAAGACTCCGGTAAGTGGGGGATTTGCCGTTTACGACAAGAATGGAATGTCTGTAAACGTCTCAAAGGTAACTAATAATCATTCAGTAGTACTGCCTGAAAGCGGGATGATCGTTTTTGGCGGGAAAGCGGGCGATGTATTTAAAATTGAATTGAAGAATAAATAGATTTCTAGCATAAAAGTCCGCATAACCAGCGGACTTTTTGATTTGCCTATTCTGCCCCCCCTTATTTCCAGAATCCAGGTAAAAAGTAGGTAGATTCAGGACAAGCGATCATTATAATGAAATTAAGATACAAGGTAAAAATGAACTCAAGAAACCAAAATTGTCCTGTAATCAAGGGTAGAAGAGAGGATGACGGAAGTGCCAATTCATAACCAAGCTCACCCTTCTGATTCTGTTAGAGAAGACGGTAGTTATCCCATTGACCTGACAGGTCCTCGCAGCCACACGCTTGTCATTCGGCCCGGTGTGGGCAGCCTATCTATCGGATCGCCGGAATTGGGAAAAAGGGTAGACCTTCATGTCGCGCCAGACGCGAGAATCGATTGGACCGTATTCGATGCCTTTTCTACGCCGGCGGGCTCGCCCTGGCCGCGATTTCTGTACTATTCAGGCAGTGACACGGGCTTCTTGGATTGGGCGCAGACACGTCCCATTGAAGAGATGACGTGGGCTCCGATCCTGTCTACCGATACGGTGGTAGACGCCAGCCAGTCCATTTTGCATAGCTTGCATATCGCGCTAGGCCAGTCCGGAGGGTGCTTGAGCTTGAAGCTTCCGAAGGGATCTTTCCGCCTGAACGTGTCCGGCGATCTATTACGATTATCGGCCACTGGAAATATGCCGTATTCTCTGACACTAGCACCGCGCACCAGCCGTCGAAGGAATGATCCTCCTTTCATACTCCCCAACCTCGGTGAACTGCACCAGGTGACGAGCCTGACGCTGCAAAACACGCCGCTGGGACAGCCCATCTCGCTGGACTGTCTAGACCGGTTCCCCAACCTTGACTCACTTAGTTTGTGGGGGAACTTCTGTGACATGGACTTGTTGGCTCGTCATGCCCGGTTAACGAATCTGGAGCTGCGCTTCATGCCTGATTTAGAGGACATGCCCTCCTTGGACACGTGGCCGTTGCTTGAAGGATTTATCGCCTACAATGTGGAAGAGGCCGCGGGCAAGCGCTTAAGGCAGCAAGTGAAAACACGCGCCAAGACACGCCCATGGGCCGGCTATGCTTCAGTGAGCCAATTGCGAAAGCCTGAGTGGTGGGAGAGTGAATATGGCCGCCCGTTCTCGTCTTGGCCTAAACGTCTGGCCAAACTGGCTAACGAAGCTTACAACGCTGCACAGGCATCCTTGGCTCAGGCCCACAGCCTTGCGGATGCCGAGGCAGCCATTACTGCTTTCACCGTGCGCTTCAATACCCTCAAAGGTATCGAAACCACCGAAAGAGAAGACCTTGGCGAAGCAGTATGGCAACTCAGCCAGTCCGATCACCAGATTGGCCAGCCTATAACGGAGGAGATGGCCGGGCGCTGGTTCGATGCAGCGCGCGATTATTGATTGAAAGGAGATCAAGTTATTAGCCAATTCATTCGAGGAAATGATCGAAGAGAATTTTTATGAATGGTAATTTGTTCAATTCGGCAGATTATGCTAATCAAAGAGGCCATCCCTCAAGTAGATTGATCTACTCCTGGGACAGCCTCCTTTTATCTGGTCGAGTCAGACCGCTAATCAAGCATCCTGTTCCTGTTACAACTTAAACTGCCTTATTTTCTCTTGGAGTTCTTCTGCCATGCTAGACAGTACATTTGCAGAAGAAGTAACCTCTTGCATAGAAGCTAACTGTTGCTCCGTTGAGGCAGCAATATTCTGTGTTCCGCCTACGGCCTCATTGGTGACGGCCAAAATTTGATTCATCGATGATAGAACCTCGGCAATACGAGATGTCATTTGTTCTAGAGCAGTAGGCACAACTTGGATATTCAGCGACACTTCATCAACCGCATCGCGAATTTCATTAAACGATGTTCCCGCTTGGTTCACCAGATGGAGGCCCTCATTAACCTCTCTTGTACCATGCTCCATAGACTGAACAGCGTTTTCAATTCCTTCTTGGATACTCTCCACATAGGACGTAATCTGCTTCGCCGAGTTGGAAGACTGTTCGGCTAACTTTCTCACTTCACCTGCAACTACAGCAAAGCCACGTCCATGTTCTCCAGCGCGGGCAGCTTCTATAGAAGCATTCAGGGCTAACAAATTCGTCTGATTAGCGATTGTATTGATGACTTCTACAATTCGCCCTATGTGAAGGGCATTATCTACTAAGTATTTCATGGACTCAGCAGATTGGTTCACTGTAGAACTGATAGAATTCATCTGTCTCACAACCATATCAATCGCTTGATTTCCTTCCGTTGCAAGGTTAGTCGCAATAAACACCTTATCCATGACCGCTCGGGAATTAGATTCGATTTGTCCTACTTTTGTCGATATATCGTTTATAGAACGATTCGTTTGATTAATATTCCCTGCCTGTACTTCCGTTCCGGTCGCCAGATCCTGGACGATAGTAGCTGTTTCCGTAGACGCCTTGGTTGAATCTTCGGCGCTAACTGATAATTGTTCTGAGGAACTCGCCACTTGTTCGACAGTGACTTGTACTTGCTCCAAGGTACTATGTAACGATTGAACCATCTCATTGAAGCTCTCACATAATTGTCCTAGTTCATCATTGGAATGGACAACCACCTTCTGTGTGAGGTCACCTTTGCTGATCTTTCCAATACCACGAATTAATTCTTTGATAGGACGTAACAACCTTTTTAGACCAAAAATTTGTATGATGACTCCAACAGCCAAAAACAACAGTGAAGCGATCGCTAAAGACCAAATCAAATTTTGCTGTTGTTCTGAAATTACCGATGCATTCACGTCAATCCCAAATACGGCCACGAGCTGTTGCTGTTGATCGAGGACTGGAACTAATACAGTGAGCCATGATCCAATATCATCATTGTAAATAGGGGGGATTACTATCGACTTCGTTTGCTTCAATGTTTGGAATGCCTTAACCATATCAGTCGGCTGATCAAATAATTCTCCAGGTTTAAGTCCCACTTTTAATAAATGAGTAGGGTTAGATATGATCCTCGTCTTTGTACCATCCACGAGATCCGGCTCGAATATGAACCCTTGCGCTACATTCGCATTTCCATTTGACAATTCATCCAGTAAGGACACAAGCTTTTTCTGAATTGTTGAATCTGAAGAAAGACTTGTCTTCCCTCTTTTCAAGTCTTCTACTTCAAATCTATTCTTCCATAATGTCGCAACCCCTGTTGCCTGCTCTTCCAAACTGCCAGTAAGCGCACGACTCATAATCGCGTAACTAATCACTGACATGATCATACAGGCTAGAACGATTCCCGAAATAGAGAACATCAAGGTTTTCGAGAAAAAGGATATTGCGGTTTTCTTCTTTCCTTCCCCCATAGTTTAGGCTCCCTTTCTTATATTGGGTAATGGTCTACTAAACAAAATATAGTATTCTAGATACGACATAAAAAACCTTTGTTAGAAAGTCATCTGTTTTGTTGGTGTCGAATTTCCATTTGTCCTTTGCGATAATGTATTTACTCTCTACATATTGATTGGAATACTTATAATAGTGCTCACCTCTTTTATTAGGGGACAGCAAACGGCTGTTTATCTTTTTATCTTGGTGATATATATAAAAGTATGTATAGCGATAAAGAAATTGCTTCAAATAAGTTATCGGATAAACCATCGGAAACAGTGAATAACAAAAACATACACTTGGAGGTACCAATGAGGGAATTTGAGCAATTAATGAGTGTCGAATCGGCGAATAAATTTATAGGGCATCATCGATTAGCGTTTCTCTATATCAGCATGACAAGCTGCAGTGTGTGTCATGCATTGCAGCCGCAGGTGCAGAGATTATTGACGAAATACTCGGATATTCAACTGGCGACGATCAATGCTCAAGAAGTTCCGGCGGTGGCTGGGAGTTTTTCTGTCTTCACCGCGCCCGTTTTATTGCTTTACGTGGAGGGGAAAGAATATATACGTGAAGCGAGGATCGTGCATCTGGATCTGTTGGACGAGAAAATCAACAAAATCTATGATTTAGTGACGGAACCATCTTCTGGAGGGGAATGACAGCCAATCATCGATGTCCTGCCCGTCGCAGCTTACATAACTTCCAATATTTACACTTGTTGATACTGATATATTTATTTATAATAGTGACAATTTAATAAGATACCTTTAATTCAGTCCCGTGAGGCTGACAAGGACAGCGGAATGTATGATCTTTATAGGGATACGTGTGTATATGCATGTGTACCTATTGTTTTACTGCGATCGTAAACGGCTTATTGTCAGGGCAACTGGGCAATAAGCCTTTTTTATTGCTCCTGAAAGCCACCGATCATTCCCGCCTGTTCCATCTGCTTGAGCATACTCGGTATCTAGACGATCTGGAGGATGGATAATGGAAAAAGTGGATTTGGAATTCTCATTGCAACCTGTACCACAAGCACATCGGAATGGATTTTGGAAAATACTCGCCGTAATGCTTGGATTTACGTTCTTCTCGGCAAGCATGTGGTCAGGTGGAGCGCTAGGAAATGGCTTAACGTTCAGCGCTTTTATCGGAATTGTACTGGCAGGGAATCTGATCTTGGGCGTTTATACAGGAGCGCTTGCGTATATTGCGGCCAAGACGGGTTTATCGACTCACTTGCTGACGAAATATGCGTTTGGTACGAAAGGTTCCTATTTATCTTCAGGATTGCTAGGTTTTACGCAGGTAGGCTGGTTTGGTGTAGGGGTAGCGATGTTCGCAGTTCCAGTTCAGAAAGTAACGGGAATGAACGTGTACGTCTTGATTGCGATTGCAGGAATCCTAATGACGGTGACCGCGATCTATGGAATTAAAGCATTGGCGATACTCGGCATCGTAGCTGTACCGTCGATTGCGATATTAGGAAGCTATTCAGTCTTCGAAGCGACTTCAACAGCAGGCGGATTGCAAGGATTAATGAATTATCAGCCGAAGGAAATGATGGGTCTTGCTACAGCATTGACCGTCTGTATCGGTTCCTTCATCAGTGGTGGTACGCTAACACCGGATTTTGCACGATTCGCAAAAACAACTCGATCAGCGGTTGTATCGACAGTCATTGCCTTCTTCCTTGGAAATTCGTTAATGTTTCTATTTGGAGCAGTAGGCGCGATTGTATATGGAAAAGCGGATATCTCAGATGTTATGTTTTTGCAAGGTTTGATTATGCCGGCTATCATTGTGCTAGGGTTAAATATTTGGACGACAAATGAAAATGCGCTGTATGCATCCAGCCTGGGCTTTGCCAATATTACGAAGCTGCCTAAGAATATCATTGTTGTCTTTAATGGAGCAGTAGGTACGATCATGGCGATGTGGCTGTACAATAACTTCGTAGGCTTCTTGACGGTACTTGGCTCGATTTTGCCGTCGATTGGCGCGATTCTGCTAGCGGACTTCTATATCCTGAATCGCGGATCCTATAAGAAATTCGGAGAAATGAGCTTCAAATCCGTGAACTGGATTGCGATATTGGCATGGATCGGTGGTATTCTGATTGCTCAGTTCGTCCCTGGCATCCCGCCTATTAATGGCTTGATTGGTACAGCTGTGCTGTATGTTATAGGTATGAAGTGTTTCCCGGAAAAACAGTTTAACGAAAACGAGAAAAGGGGAATGAACCGTGATTATTCAACAAGCGAAGCTTAGAGGTCGCGAAGGTTTATGGAATATCGAGATTGTAGATGGAGCATTCAAGACAATTACCCAAAGTTCGCTTCCCACAGAAGGACATGAGGTCATTGATGTGAAAGGGAGCTTGGTGCTTCCTCCTTTTATTGAGCCACATATTCACTTAGACACAACCCTAACAGCAGGGGAGCCAGAGTGGAATCAGAGCGGTACGCTATTTGAAGGCATCCAGCGCTGGTCGCAGCGGAAGGAAACTCTTTCAGTTGAGGATGTCAAAACGAGAGCGAAGACTGCGCTTAAATGGCAAATCGCTCAGGGCATCCAGCATGTGAGAACCCATGTGGATGTGACAGACCCTACTCTAGTAGCGCTTAAGGCGCTGCTGGAAGTGAAGGAGGAGATGTCTCCTTATGTGGATCTTCAGCTTGTTGCGTTTCCACAGGAAGGGATTCTCTCCTATCCGAATGGAGTAGAACTGCTTGAAGAAGCGATGAAAATGGGGGCCGATGTGGTAGGCGGCATTCCGCATTTTGAGTTTACACGCGAGTATGGCGTAGATTCGATGAGAATCGTATTTGATCTCGCCGAAAAATATGATCGTCTCGTCGATATCCACTGCGATGAGATTGACGATGAGCAGTCCAGATTCGTTGAGGTAGTGGCCAAGGAAGCTTACGAACGCGGCATCGGTGCACGTACAACGGCCAGCCATACCACAGCGATGGGCTCCTATAACGATGCATATGCGTACAAGCTGTTCCGTCTGCTGAAGATGTCGAACATCAATTTCGTATCCAATCCACTTGTGAACATCCATTTGCAAGGACGTTTTGATACGTATCCGAAGCGCAGAGGCTTAACACGGGTGAAAGAGCTTCAAGAAGCAGGACTTAATGTGTGCTTTGGTCATGATGATATTTTTGACCCATGGTATCCGCTTGGAACGGGAAATATGCTCCAAGTTCTGCATATGGGTATTCATGCTTCACAGCTTATGGGCTATGAGCAGATCGTGAACAGCATCGATATAATTACGAAGAACAGCGCGACTACGCTGCAAATTGAGGATAAATACGGAATTGAGGCAGGGAAGCCAGCCAACTTTATCGTATTGAATGCGGAGAATGAGTATGAGGCCATTCGCAAGCAGGCTGCAGTACGATATTCGTTCCGTAACGGTAAGATTATTGCCGAGACAAAACCGAGCGAGACGAGCGTGAAGCTGGGCAGTGTAAGTGAGATAGTTACGTTTCAAAAGTAAAATAAGAGGCAGGCCTTAGGGTCTGCTTCTTTTTTATATATGCAAGAGGCACAATGTTTTCCAATTCATGGTATGATCTGCCTAGTGGCAATTCTGTTTCATTGAAATAGCATTTGAGCCTAATTTAGGCATCAATTTTCGCTTCGCTATGTATATCAAGCGCATCTTGTAGACTCGATAAAGGTTTACTAGCCTTAAAAGCCCCATGTGAGTTTTGCCTTACAGGGCTTTCCATGTAATTGTATCCAATAGCATTGAAATTGCACTAAACGGCTAATTGAGTAATGTGGGCGTAGAAATAGGCATACGTATTATTCAGAATCGGAAGTTTCAAGCAAGCAAATACCCAACATGATGGGGAGGACTTGATTTATGCTTCGGAAATGGCTGGTTTTTGCAATTATCGTAACGGGTATGATTCACTTGGCAACGCTGTCCTTGAACAGTAGCGTACTAAACTGGATCTTCAAGCTTCTGCCGATGGTGCTGATCATCGTGCTCGCTGTCAGCTCGCAGCCTGCGGACAAGTTGAAGATGTATAAGGTTTTGATCGTGAGTGGATTAATTTTTAGCATAGCTGGGGATGCGTTGCTACTGAACAACGGAAATGAGTGGTTTATGTTCGGATTGCTGTCTTTTTTGGTAGGGCATCTGTTTTATGTAGCGGCCATGATAAGGCGCTGGGAATTTTCGTTGTTAACGTTGGTGTGCGTGGTACCGATCGGCTTGTATTCTTGGCTTATCGGTTGGCAGCTGCACAATGGGATCATGACTAATAGCAATAATAGCGCATTATGGCTGTCAGTCGCCATTTATGTAAGCGTTATCTCCGTCATGTGCTGGACTGCCATCATGAGTAGGAACTGGCATGCTACGGTCGGGGCGATTTTGTTCGCCGTGTCGGACTCGATTCTGGCCTGGAATAAGTTCGTCAGTAACGTGCCGGCATCAGGTATTTGGATTATGCTGACGTACTTCGCCGCGCAGTTGTTTATTGCAGGCAGCATTGCGAATGTATTCGGTGGCAAGCAGTTGTCGAAGGGCCGCGCCCTGAGGATGTAGGTGGCACACTTTAAACATCGCATGCGGGGAACCGTATCATAAATGACGTCGAAGAAGTGTGGGGAAGGTATAGAGGTTTGCAGCGAGAAGATAATATTTCCCATTTCCATTGTATAATGATGTTGAAGGCTGAGGACTATTACAATGATTTGTTATGAGAAATGGAGAGGGACGGGGACTCTGCACTACTTTGGATTGAACTTGCCCTTGATCGCATGAACACGGAAAGGAGCAATACATGACGATACAACCAGGGGACGTATTCGGATTCTGGAATTCATTATTGAACGCTTATGTTGCATGCCAGATTACGCATATTGTTCCAGCAAATCAACCAGATGAGGAAGACAGTTATGCCGCATTGATGCTGCATTGGACCGGAGTGGAGCTTCCTTCCATTGATCAGTTGAAACAGGTAAAGCCATTTGAATTAAACTATTATTTCTGGAATGAGCTGGATCATCTCATTAGTGAAGGTCCGATTCCTCCGAACTATACCTATATTGGGAATTTCGAAGTCCTTGTGCAGGAGCAGCCGAGAAGTTACGGAGACTGGGATCGCGAGAACAGGCAGTATCGTCAACTGCAGTGGGAACGCATTCCAGAGAACAAACGGCATAATTTCAAAGCGGCCAGTAAGGCGGACGGAAGCCAGCAGGTAGAAATTGCTGGAGTCAAGGTGCCATGGGGTCTTCGATCCATTTCTCTGGATGAGGTTCCGGATCTAACTGACTACACAGAATTGGATCGTCTGCCTTGTCTGACATCCTTGAAGGTTTTCGATTGGAGTTCTGCACTGGAGGACTATGTAAGGACGCATGATTTTATTTATAAGCTGGAAATAAATCTCGAGGCAGAAGTAGAAAGGATCGATTTGCAGCACACGCTCATCACTGATATTACAATAAAGCCACCCATAATACATGAGCTGCTTTTGCCTAACGACATGAACCAGATCATACTTGAGGGAAGTTTGCAGCATGATGTCCATATCAAGCACGAGCAGGAAGGGCACGGCATCATGCTTCAATTGAATGGCGAGGCGGTGAAGTCCTATCGTTGCTTATCGGGACTAGCGCATTTGTCTGATCTGGTTCTGTATGCTGTCGATGACATCGATTTAGGAGACGTCATCGATAGGTTTCCTTCGCTACAGAGCCTACGTGTGGGCGGCAACCCAGGCTATATCCGTGGGATTGAGCAGTTGTACAAGCTCGAACAGCTTCAAATGTTCACGACGATAGACATGTTTGGCTTTTCAGGAGATCAATTCCCACGCCCGGATCAGTTGCCGCAGCTGCATACGTTATGGATGACCAGCTTACCGGATGATGCTGCTAAGACGATCAAGCAAGCTTACAAGCAAGCAGCCAAGCAAGGTCTGGATTTGTACATTCGCCAACCGCGTAAGCCGGAATGGCTCGTCGACAATCTCGATAATCCATTTCGGGCGTGGGACGGTCGGGAAGGAATTACACCTGCGCAAGCGAAAAAGGCTGCCTCGCTTTACAAACAAATACGCGGGCAACTACGGGATCTTGCAGCTCAGGCACAAACAGGTGATATGTCATCCCAGGACGTGCAGTTGCAACTCGAACACATCTTTTCTACCTATATTGAAGGTTTTAACAAACTCGACAAGCGCAAGGTGTTTATTTATACCGAGGAACGGGAGGAGATTTTTGATGCTGTGACTCCACTTGTATCCGGAATTGTTGAGGAATTGCGGGCGAATCAGCTCGAAATTGATGAACATGCGCTGTGGGAATATACCGACCAGCTCCGCGATTTTTAATTCTCACGCCCCCCTGTTTGTGAGAGCATCACAATTGGATGCCGTTACCCGGCTGTTTGAACATTTGCCGGGTAGCGGCATTTTTATCACCTAAAAATGTTGACAATGATAATCGTTATCAATAATGTGGAGATAGAAATGATACCCCCCTATTTACTGAAAAAACTACTATTTGAAATGAGGGATGCAATGTGAAAATCGACGTTAATCAGTTAGCAGAGCATCTTGCTCACACTCCTTTTCAAGTAGAAGGCGTATATCGATATGCTAAAAATCCAGGTGTGCCTCACGCTGACTATACAGATTCTTTTCCTGGATTCGTGTTTCCACTTACCGGGAAGGTGCAGTTTCATTTTAATGACACGCCTTATATCCTGTCGCCAGGGAAAGTTGTGCATGGGGGTGCCAACATGAAACTAGCTCAAAAGTTGTTTGGCAACACCAACTGGGAGTATATCCTTGTTCAATACCGGATATGTCACTCAGAACTAGAAGAGTCAAGCTTTTCCCATCAGCATTTTGAATTATCAACGGGACAATCCCCTCGTCTTATCGAATTAATTATGCGCCTGTGGCATGTGTATAATCAGCGCGGAGGCATTCCGATGTTTCAGACCGAAATGCTGTTTCGCGATGTACTGAATGAAGCTTTATTATGTGTGGCTAATAGGCAGAATAGCTGTGAATCACAAACCTTATTCGAACGAGTATCGAATTATATTCATGAATACTATGATCAAAGTCTTACCATAGAATCACTTGCAGAGCTTAGTAATGTTAATCGAAATCGACTTTCTTACGTATTTAGAAGACATGCAGGTATGGGGCCGGCAGAATATATATTAAAATATCGGATAAACATGGCGCAAGAAATGCTATTTACAAGTGATGTGCCTATACAACAAATTGCGCAAACGGTTGGGATTGCTGATCCCTTTTATTTTAGTCGAGTGTTCAAGAAGCAATTTGGTGTTTCTCCTACTGAATATCGAGCGAAGTTCATCAATAATCTATGCTAATTTCAACAGGCATCCATTCTAATCTACAACTGACTTTACTATACTAATGGCAAACGAAAGATTACATAATGTTGGAGGCTTTACGTATGCAAAAGAGGATAGGACTATTACTCTCCATGCTATTAGTAGTAGTCATACTTGCGGCTTGTAATGCAACACCTGCTGAAAATAAAGGAGCGACTGCAGAAGGTGCATCTACAACAGCTGTTGAGTCAGCTGCAAAGGATTGGCCGAGAACATTTAAAGATGCCTTAGGCAAAGAAATTGTTATCGAGAAAAAACCAGAAAAAATAGCCTCGTTGTGGTACTTTTACCCTGAAATATTAGTTGCATTAGGTGAGCCGCCTGTTGCTACTACGGAGAAAGAGTATCTATCGACTTTAACTTATTTACAAGGGAAGCTCGATGCAGCAGAGGAGTTAGGGGATAAGGTGTCTCCTAGTATTGAGAAAATTTTAGCTCTTGAGCCTGATTATATTTTAGCAACCGAACAACATGAACAAATTTATGATTCACTAGAAAAAGTTGCGCCAGTTATTTTGCTTAAATACAAGGACATTTATGAAAATTGGCAATATGGACTCCGTACAGTGGCCGAGATTATTGGTAAAGAAGATGAAGCGGAAAACGTTATTGATAAAATGATGAAAAAAATCACAACGGGGCGCGAAGCATTAAAGTCGATTCAAGGAGAGTCAGTAGCATTTATATTGTCTTGGGATGGAAAAACTTTCAATGTTCTAGGTGAAGGGAATCCTGTCTATACACTTGCGTTCGATAAAGAAAAGGGACTGGGACTTACACCAGATGATTCATTTAAAGGTTCTATTAATAAATTTAATACATTTGAAGGAATTTCAACGGTTCAAGCAGACCATATCTTCCTTATAGGTGACATTACAAAAAAGGAAACATTAATGAATGACTTAAAACAAAGTAATGTATGGAATAAACTGAATGCCGTAGAGAAGGGCAATGTCTATTTAATGGATAGTTCCGCTATTACTGGTGGCCCATTAGCTATCGAATACGCTTTGCGAAATATAACAACTGCCTTACATAAACTCTAAAAGTCGAGAGCATATCATTGAAATCAAGGAGGGATTCATATGCATTACCAAGCTATTAATCTGAAGGAGCAGCTATCCACACTCAACGATCTCTGGTCTCCTAAACTCGTTGGTGAAATAAATGACCATCAATTCAAGCTCGTTAAGATTGATGGGGATTTTATATGGCACGAGCATCAAGGTGCCGATAAGGTATTTATGGTGCTCGAAGGGGAAATGTTCATTGCTTTTCGTGATGGCCAGGTGAAAATCTCTAAGGGTGAGATGTTTATTGTCCCGGGGGGAGCCGAGCATAAGCCTTTCACCGAAAAGGAATGCCATATCATGTTGATAGAACCTAAGGCGGCTGGATAAGTTTTGAGTCACAAGAAATAAACAGAGTAAAGGGCCATCCGCTAAGGTTGGCCCTAAAACTTGTCGTTACAGACAAGCTCAATTATTTTACATCAGCGGGTTGTTGTTGTGTCACACAATGGATCATTCCACCATCTTTATAAAGTTCTCTCACGTCAATTCCAATAACTTTACGGTCAGGGTATAGTTTCTGAATTGCAGCGTTTGCGATTTTGTCATTCGGATCATGATAATTTGGTACTAATACGATGCTCCATAGTCATATAACCTGGTTGAAGTAGTTCTCTACTTGGACGAGGAGCGCAGTAGGCAGTTCTTCCGCGCGGTGCAGCGTGTCAATGTCCTGCTGAATCTTAATTAATCTCAAAATGCACACCCCCTAGAAAAGGCTGTCTTAGATTTCAAAAAAATAATAAATATCTGAAAAGCTCATTGTTCAATTTGAGTCTGCGGGTGGGAAAATTTTTTTCACATTTTCAAGTTACACGCTATTGCTTTATAGAGTAATTTAATTTACTATACAGAGTAAGGGGGTGTTAAAATATGGATGGAGAGTTACAGCTTAACGTTCCGCTGTTGCGACGTCGAGTTCCCAATCTTACTTCTGCGGCACGGGAAGCTGGGCTTAGAGCTGCGACTGTTTCCAATCTTTGTACGGGGAAAATACCAGTTGGTCGAGCTGAAGTTAGAACTTTGGTAGCCCTTGCTTCTTTAGCAGGATGTAGTCTTGATGAACTCATTATCAGGGGGAGTGGAGTGCGAATGATTGAGACGGGGATCAAAGCCTTGGATTTACTTGCTCCGGTCGCGCGTGGAGGAACGGTTGGCTTTGTGGCAAAACCAAACATGGGTCAGTTGGTGTTATTAGCGGAATTTATGCTTCGAATGAAGAGACGGGGATTTGCAACTGTCTTTTGGGACCCGGGCTCTGATACTCCTGGCATCAACCATGTGCAAGCACAATCCGAATTTAATCACACAACAAAAGATGAAGTATATCAACGCATTGTGAATCTTCGTGAAGAAAAGGATATTCTCCTCGGGGTTGATCGGAGCAAGGTATTATCCGGTGAGTTGTTGTCTTTGCGAGAGAGTCTTAAAGAGGTTGGGGCTAGACCAATTACAATTGCTCTTGTCGACACAAAATGTGAGGTTGTCGACGATGAAGGTGCGTACGGTCCTTTGGACACACTCTGGAAATTTGACGCAGAATTAATTAGCCGCAACATTTACCCACCGATTGATCCCATTGCGTCAACATCTACAGTCCTGGAAGGAGCACATTTAGACGCTGTTCACCTTTCGACTCAACAACGTGCTCGAAAACTACTTCGCCGTTACCGAGAATTGAGATCACTTGTGACAACACAAGGGTTTGACAAAATTTCTGAATTAGATCTGCAACTTTACAATCGGGGGGAGAGGCTTGAATCTTTTCTTGCACAACCCTTTTTTGTCTCCGAACCGTTCACTAAGAAGACAGGTGAATGGTTGACTCTTTATGAAACATTGGAAGATGTTAAACGGATATTAGATGGTGAATTGGATCAGGTTGGAACATCGGAGTTATTTTTTAGAGGTCGTTTGGAGGTTAGGCAGTAATCTTGATTAGGGTAGGACAGTGGGCCAGTCATTTTTGACTGGCCCACTTTGCTCTCATTTTGAAGTGAAAAAACTTGCCGTTTCAGACAGCGCGGAGAGCTGTACCATAAATGACGTCGAAAATTAAAGTGTGGGGAAGGTTCGTGCCGATTCCGATATGCTTATGACTGCAAGCTTCCGAACACTGGCGTAACAATATCCCGCTTAAATTGCCCAATCGCATCATCGGTGTCGATCGTATAGCCGCCTTCCAGTCCGACAAATCCGGAGAAGCCGGTTTCTTTAATTGCACGCAAAATATTTACGTAATTTAGCTCGCCCGTGCCTGGCTGATTGCGGCCTGGATTGTCTGCAATGTGGAAATGATTGATTCGGTCGATATAATGGGTGGCGTTGCGAATGACATTGCCTTCCGTGACCTGCTGATGATAGACGTCGAAGACGAGCTTGACGTTCGGGCTGTCTACCCGATCAATCACTTCCACCGATTCATCCGAACGCTGAAGGAAATGTCCGTAATGGTCCACAAGTCCGTTGAGCGGTTCCACCTCCAAGACGATTCCGGCTTCTTCGAGCAGTGGCGCGCAGCGTTTGAGCGTCTCCACCATTGCGGATCGCTGAATCTCGCGAGGCACGCCTTCCAGCTCGTTGCCTGTCTGAGAAATAATTGAAGTGACATTCAGAATCTTGCACGCTTCAATCGTATCGCGTATCCCAGCGATATAATCGTCTCTGAATGATTCATCAACTAGATTGAAGAACTTCGTGCATGTTGCGCTGATGCCAACCCCGATGCGCTCTTGCTCCTTCGCGATTTGTTTCAGATCATCAAGATTCCACCACGAATAATACTCCAATCCGTGCAGGCCATGCTCCTTAATTTTCTCCAAATGATAAATGACATCTTTCCCGCTATAAGCGCCGATGCACAATGAGAACTTCACAGTCGATCCCTCCAATCACTAGTATGAACCAAGCAATACAGGTTTTCCCGAGACGGCAGATTCAGTGGCTGCAATCGTAATTTCGTGAGTTCGGAGGGCATCTTCATAATTGGACTTAATGCGGGAGGTATCGCCAGTACGGATCGCATGGATGAACGCTTCATCTTCAGCGATTGTGAGATCAATCCCATTGGAGTGGGTCTGAACGCCCTCAGTCTCGATCACCTTCAATGAGGTGTCACGCACCTCAAGCACACCTTCGTCCGTGTAGATATCGAGTCCGACGTGGTGGCTGACGGGCATCATACAGGTGTTGGAAATGGTGGCAACCATGCCGTTCGCAAGCTTCATCGTAACCGTCCCGACATCGGGAACATCGGTTCCTTCGACTTTCTTGCCCATGGCTTGAAGCGCGTATGCGGCATATACTTCGTTCACTTCGCCGCACAAAAAGCGAAGCATGTCGACGATATGCGTAGTCTGTTCGACGAACTGTCCGCCTGATCCTGTCATCACTCTCCACCAAGGCACCATCGGCATTCCGCCCATCCAGTATCCGAGTGCCATGCCGGGAGTCCTCTCAGCCAACAGCTTCTTAGCTAAGTGTGCCGTTTCGCTGTATCGCCAGTGATACCCGACGGACGTGATCAGCTTTTTGTCCTTGATCGCCTGACTGATGGCGGCGGGGGTGTCGCGGTTGATGCCGATCGGCTTCTCTACAAGAAAAGGGATTGATCGTTCGATCAATTGCTGTTCGGCATCCCCGTGGGCCAGCGGTGGAACGCAAATGTAGACGCCATCGAGCTTACTGTCGTCCAACATGTCGTCCAGCTTCGCGTACGCTTTCGCATCATTGTGCTCTGAAGCCGCTTTCTGTGCACGGCCAAGGTCAACATCGTAGAATGCAGTCAAGGATACGCCTTCGATTTGAGCTAAGCTGCGGATATGATGATTGGCGATTCCCCCGGTTCCGATAAATCCAAGCTTCACCGTCATAATCGTGATCACTCCCGTTACAAGGATATAACAAATATCAACTTTGTAAGTTATTCTAATCGAACCCAATCCGTAATAAAATATCAGATATAACGCTTTCAATATCGAAAAATGAAACTGGAGGAGCGGTTATGGATATCAGCTATGGCAGGCATTTCATAACAACGGAGCGTGACCGGGGGCTGCCGCTTCACCTGGGCAGTGTCGGCTTGATGACGCACCAGGGATCCATTTATCGGGAACACGGCTATCACGCTTTCCACTGGCTGCATACGGTAGAGGGAGTCGGTGAATTCTCGGTGAACGGCACAACGGTGAAGTTGTATCCGAATCAGGGCATCTTGCTCAAGCCGAACGTAAGCCACAGTTATCGTGCGGAAACTAGCATCTGGTCGACATGGTTTATGACCTTCGACGGGGCGCTCGCCAATCCCATCACAGCGTCACTTGATCTACAACACATGCAGCCGCTGAGCTGGGGTTCCGACTCGCCGCTTGCAGAAATCCACCAGCAATACGATCATAAATGCAATCATAGCTTCGATCTGGCCGGGGTTAACGGTTCGCTAGAGGTATATACCTTCCTGACGCTTATCAAGCAGTTCGGACAAGCTGGCAGTGAACCCTCCTTATCTGAAGGTCATGAGAGGCTCGCTCCTATTTATTTGCTCATTGAAGAAGCTTACGGGAGCCCTGATCTCGGGCTGGAACGGATGGCGAATACGCTGCAGGTCAGTCCACAATACTTGAATACGCTATTCCGCAAGAGCTGGGGAATAAGTCCCTATCAATATTTACTGCAATTCCGCATTCAGAAATCGAAGGATATGCTCCTCTCTTGGAGATGCCCTACTGTGAAGGAGATTGCTGCATCTGTGGGCTTCCAAAGCGATAGTCACTTCGTCCATACGTTCCGTCGAGTGACCGGCATGACACCGCTACAGTTTCGAGCGCAATATGGGGAATAGGTGGAGCCAAATAATGGGGAATACTGTACAAGTCCCAGTGATAACGGATGAGATAGTTCTCTTTCTGATTTCATTGGATTCAGGCTGCTTTATGATATATTGAAGTGAATAAGAGCTTATTCCGTAAGACAACCCATTGCAAAGGAAGTATGAATCATGAATCTAGAGACGGTCATGCAAGAGCTTGAAGCTCTCGGCAAGGAACGCACCAAGAAAATATACCTATCCAATGGCGCGCACGAGCCACTTTTTGGAGTAGCTACAGGTCAGATGAAGCCTATCTACCGGAAAATAAAACGCAATCAGCCATTAGCGGAGGAGCTCTATGCTACAGGAAATTATGATGCGATGTACTTTGCAGGGGTAATCGCGGATCCTGAGGCAATGACTGCGGCGGACTTCGAGCGGTGGATTGATCAAGCCTATTTCTATATGCTATCGGATTATGTGGTGGCCGTAACGCTGGCCGAGACAGATATTGCGCAGGAAGTCTCCGATAAATGGATTGCAAGCGATATAGAGCTTAAAATGTCAGCAGGCTGGAGCTGTTATTGCTGGATGCTTGGGAATCGCCCGGACAGTGAATTCTCTGAAGCCAAAATTGCGGAAATGCTGGAACTTGTGAAAAATACGATTCATGATGCTCCTGAACGTGCGAAGTACGCGATGAATAATTTTATCTACACCGTGGGCGTATCCTATCAGCCGCTTCATGATAAGGCAGTCGAGATCGCAAAGGAAGTAGGCCCGGTGGAGGTCAATCGCGATTCTGGAAAGAGCAAGTTCTTAAATGCATCCGTGAATATTCAAAAGGCGGTAGAGAAGGGGCAGATCGGCTTCAAACGGAAATATGTACGGTGTTAGTTCTTAAATCTTGAGTGAATTACGAAGGGTTATGCGATGCCAAAAAACGATAATATGCTGGCAATATTGTGGTTGCTGAATTCGGGCGCCAAAATGACTGCCAAACAAATATCCGAAAAGTTAGAAATAAATATTAGGACTGTCTATCGATATATTGATGCACTATGTGCCAGTGGAGTGCCTATCGTATCTGATTCAGGTCATTATGGCGGATATAGCTTGCTCAATCATTTTATCAGAGCCCCTCTGCTATTTGATATGGAGGAGAAAAAGGCACTCCTTCATGCTGCCATCTTTGCAAAAGAAGCGGGATATCCTCTGAGCGAAGTATTAGACAATGCGACATCGAAGTTGAAAAAGTATTCGAACCAGGAGCAGGAACGCACACTTAATCGTCAGTTAGCAGGGTTTGAAGTAATCAACGAAGGGGGAGCTCCTTCTATTCAGCCGGTATTGCTGGAATTGGAGCAGGCTGTAGAACAGGAATGCTCTCTAGAAATCGATTACCGCACAGTCCGGGAGGAGCAACCCAAGCATAGGGTCATAGACCCCTATGGGACAGTGAACTGGAATAATAAATGGTATACCGTTGCATTTTGCCACCTAAGGAATGAGCTCCGCATCTTCCGGGCAGAACGGATTGTACAAATCAAGCGTACGTCCATCCGATTTAAGCGTCCCGAAGCCTTTTCAGCTCGTGAGTTTGTTAAGCAAAACTTGCTGCCTGATTTGGTGGGCAATGACAGAGCGTTTTCTGTAATTATCGAGGGCAGAGCAGAGGCATTGGACGACTTATGTCTGCACGGGTTCTTGGGGCACTATTTGCAAGAGAGGACGGCAAATCAAGCAATCTTTGTACTTGAGGAAGAATCAATGGATACTTATGTTCCTCATCTTCTCTTATCCTATGGGAAATCGATTCAAGTTATCGAGCCACAGCTGTTGAAGGATAAACTTATTGCTGTTGCATCGGAATTAATGGAATATTATCAACGAAAATAACTTCACTGACAGCAGTTGTCAGTGAAGTTATTTTATGATGAAGACAATCATGGATTACCGATAGATGATGGGAATCCGTTGAATATTTGGTAGAGAAGGAGAACGTACACATGAGTAATACGGTATATCTGTATGTATTTGACACAATGTCAGACTGGGAGATCGGTTATGTAACTGCCGAATTGAATTCGGGAAGATTTTATAAAAAGGGGATGTCCCCCTCAAAAATAGTTACTGTAGGGAATGAAAAGACTCCTGTGACGACGATGGGTGGATTGAAGATACTCCCTGAAATCTGTCTGGAGGAGTGCAGCATGGCAAGTACCGATGCATTGATTTTGCCTGGTGGAGATACATGGACAGCACCCATTCACCAACCGATCTTACAAGTTGCCCAGAGATGTGTAGAGGAAGGTATACTGGTTGCCGCGATTTGCGGTGCTACGATAGGATTGGCCCAGACAGGATTGTTGAATTCTCGCGAGCACACAAGCAATGATCTGGAATACCTGAAGATGGTCTGTCCCACTTATGCAGGCGAACAGCATTACAGGAGGGAGTCAGTTGTAACGGATGGGAAATTGATTACCGCATCTGGAGTAGCACCATTGGAATTTTCTGCACACATCTTGAGAGCATTAGATGTGTTTTCAGAAACAACATTAGATGCTTGGTATAGTCTAAATAAGACCCATAAACCCCAATATTTCTTTGAGTTGATGAACTCAATCCAATAAAGGTATCAGCATGAAATAAATCGGCTTCGGGTGAAACGAAAGTATGATCCGCATAATATGTTTCGTTTTGCCCAAGACAAAGAGGCTGCACGCTGGCTTACCCAGGTACAACCTCTTTTGCTATTTTTATGCCCCAATATATTTCACTGCAAACCATGAAAGCTAAACGAAGTTTCTCGTATCATTGTTACGTCCGAATTTGTACGTTGCAATCAGGAAGAAAACAACCGCAAAGGCGAATAAAATCGTCAGATGAAACCAGATATTGCCCATCGCTTCTCCGGACTGTAGTTTGTCGATCGACTGCAGCGCCCAACTCTGTGGCATGAAGTCGGAGATGCGGCGCAGCATTTCAGGCATAATGCTTCTCGGGAAGAAGCAGCCCGCGAGCAGACAGGTTGGAGTCACAATCAGATTTTGAAGTGCTCCGGCCATCGCCGAGTTCTTGGAGAAAGCTACGATCACCAGCGACACACTGACGGATACAAGCGCAAAAAGCGTTAGAATGAGAAGCAATTCCCCCATTGAGATTCCTGAATCCAGGTTAAACACGACCCGCATGAAGAACAAAGCGACGATAACTTGCGCGATCATGACGATAATATTCACCAAAACATTCGCCAGCACATAGGTCCTCGCATTGATCGGAGAAGAAAGAATGCGGTAATAGGTTCGGTTCTCCCGGTATTTCAAAATCAGCTCCGATAGCCCGGTCGCAGAGTTCATCATAAACAAGAGCAGAAACCCGATGGATTGAAACGACATTGCTTTGGTTACAGATGTATCATTTACGGATTGGGACGTCAGCTTAAAGTCCGAGGAATGGTAAGCATCATACAGCTGCCGGAATTTGGCTTGGTCGCCTCCAGATATTTTCGCCATTGCCGCGACATTATCGATATATCCGTGCAGCATCGATTTCATGTACGCCGTTACTTGAGCCCCTTTCACGGATTCGATGGAAATATGGCCCGGATTCCCGTTCAGCACGCTCTCCGAATAACCCGAGTCGATAATCAAGCCGCTGTCCAACTTGCTCGCAGCCAGCTGTTCCTTGAGCTCGCTTGCCGTGACATTTACGATTTGCACATGATCGAGACGCTGCACAAAACCGATCGTATCCACCGCAATCTGTTGACCCTGATCATCGTTTACCACGCCAACCCGTAATTGTGTCTGCCCTTGTTGGCCATACAACAGTATGGAACCCAAAATACCGATAATCGGCAGACCGAAGTATATTAACAGCGCACTGCGTTTGCGAAATGTCGCAATCAGCGTTTTGGTAGCTAGAAACCAGATCTCACTCCACATCTTACAATCCCTCCCGGCGTCTCATCACGATAATTGATGCACCTAGAAACAATACGGCGAAGCCGATGTTTATGCAAACAACCGGCCAGGCTGCCGATACGTCATTTCCGTAAATCACTTGCGTCAGACCATGGTTAGCCCAGCGGATGGGTGACAAATTGATGAGGAATCCCATCAAGCCGCTGCCAGAATCATTGCCGATGGGGAAATAGGCTCCTCCGAAAAAAGACATGAGCTGAACGATCAAGCTGACGACATTGCGGCCCGCCCTGCCTTTTATCATATAGCCGCAGGCAAGGCCAAGGCCCATCGCCATGATGACCTCTGACAGCAGAACGATGGCAACGATCCCCATATGGCTGCCCCAATAAGCTTTAAACACATATTTGCTGAACAGGATCATCGCTGCCACGCACAATACATTCGTCATCATTCCGCCCAAAATCTTGCCCGTAAAAATCTCGCTTTTACTTACCGGAGCTATAATAAGTCGATTCCCTGTGCCGCGACTGATCTCGCTCTGGATCAGCCCGCCTGCCGACATGGCCGCCCACATACCGACCATCACGGTCATGGCGAGCGCATAATAATCGACGGAGCTTGGCGTTCGGTTCGGCGTTATGGACATTTCTTTGATGTAGTCTGTTCCGCTGCTTGCGAACACCGCCTCGGTTTGGTCCGGATCGATCTTGGCTACCGCCACAGCCGCATTATATTTATCCGTAAAAGACGCCAGCATCCCCTGCACAATATTGCTTGCGATCGTATCGCGACTGCTGCCGTAGAGGGAAATTCCTTGCGGAGTCAACTCGACATAATCCACATAACGGTTATTTTCAACTTCCGTCCGTCCATCCATCCCAGGCTGAAGAGACTCAAATCTCACTCCCGTTTTGCTTACTTCCTTCGTAAAAGCGTTAAACGCTTGAGACAACTCTCCGCCGCCGGTTGAATCCTTTATCAAAACCTTCAGATCTCCGATTTTGACATCGGAACTGAATGCATTGCTCAGCGCCATACCCAGGATTAACATGAGAACGATCGGGAAACCCAGCATGAACACCAGCGTACGCCGATCGCGGAGATCCTGCTTTATTTCTTTTAATGCAATCGATAATATATTCACCGTGGCAACCTCCTTTTCCGCGATCTATTAATCCCGTAAATTGCGCCCGGTTAATGTAAGGAATACCGTTTCTAAATTAGGCTCCTGTTCTTCAACCGCGCGGATTTCTTTGCCATTATCCATAAGCTGCTTCAATATCCGGTTCAGGTTATCCACCGCGGCATCACTCTGAATTCGAATTACCTGTTCATCCTGAAGTACATTACGCACCCCCGGAATGGTCTTTAAACCTTCGCTTTCCCCGCCTTGGGACGATTTCAATTCAATGCGAATATCCTTGACGTCGGTGACCGTCGATTTCAGCTGCTCATTGGTTCCCTCAGCGATGATTTTTCCGTGATCCACAATAGCGATACGGGAGCAAATCTCCTCGACTTCCTCCATGTAATGGCTTGTGTAAATAATGGTGCAGCCGGATTCGTTCAGCTTTCGCACCGAGGTTAAAATATAATTGCGCGATTGGGGATCGATCCCCACGGTCGGTTCATCCATAATAATCAGTTTTGGTTTATGCGCAATGGCACAGGCGATGTTAAGGCGACGTTTCATCCCGCCGGAGAAATTTTTCGGGAAACTTTTGGCCTTGTCGCCGAGACCGACAAACGTCAGCGCTTCCTCTGTCCGCTCCTTCAGCTCGGTCCCCCGTAAACCGTACAGCCCTGCAAAAAAGCTTACATTCTCATACGCAGTCATATCCTCATAAATCGCTAAATCCTGGGGGACAACGCCGAGGTTCATTTTGGCAAAGCGGCTATGCTTCATGATGTCCTTCTCCAGAATCCGGATTTCCCCACCAGTTGGACGCAGCAGCGACGAAACCATATTGATCGTTGTGCTCTTGCCAGCTCCGTTGGATCCGAGAAAACCAAAAATCTCGCCTTCCCGAATGGACAGCGACATATTATCAACAGCGATAAAATCGCCAAATTTCTTTGTAAGCCCCCGGATTTCCAATACGTTCATCTATCATTCACTCCGTTTCGTTGTGCTTTTGATGTCTTTATCATAATAAAAAAGGATGCTCTTATATCAGTGCATAAGTTCATCCTTTTTACATGAGAAAATTCATATTTTGTTAGGAGAGGGATTAACGGCAAATGAGAAATTTCATTAGTCACCGTACGGAATCAGGGTCGTGATGCTAAAACCGCGGGTACCGTCGGCGACGACCGTCCCGTTGACGTGTGCAGTCCGCTCTTCCATCCCGATCAAGCCAAGGCCCTTGACGATTTTGGAGGCACCTTTGCCGTTATCGGCGACGACGGCTTTAATAAAACGGTTCAATACCCGGACTTCCACATGAACGGCCGAAGCGCCGGAATATTTGGCACTGTTGGTCAAAGCCTCCGTGACATTTTCATAAATAATTTTCCAATGAAGCGGTGTGATCTGATCGATGTTTCCTTCATGGACGACCGAGGTCATAAGTCCCGTTTGGCCTGCAAAAGCTTCAACCGCAGTCTTCAAGCGGCTAAACCCAAGCTGCTCCATGGGGGGCTTGTTATGTTTCAGCGTAATCCGGATTTCTTCAATCGCTTCCTTGGAGATGCCGATCGCGTTTTGCAGCAGCGTCTCCGCCGTTGCCGCATCGCTGCCCAGAAGGCGTTTGGCCGCTTCCATCTGAATTAGGGCGCCGGTCATTGCATGCCCGATGCCATCATGGATTTCCTGAGCCAGTCGGTTGCGCTCCTCCAGCTTGACCATATATTCCGAGGCTCTGGCGTATTCCCGGTTTTCGTTGAGGCTTTTCGCCAGCTTCTGCACGTCCTTGCGCATCCGTTCAAGCTCATCCTCCTGTTTGATGGCTCTCCCCATATAATGACGGACCATCACATAACCGAAGAAACTCCAAGCAGCTACAAAGACATACAAAATCATCATTTCACCGCGCAAAAGCAGTATCGGAAGAAATACGGCGATCAGCAAATAACCGTTTTTTCGTGGATGAAAGGACGCCAGCTCATTCATGCTAAACGGAAGCAGCAGTGCAAAATACGGATAGTGAACCGTGCAACCGACCAAATAGATGATAATTCCCAAAATAATTATCTGCTTGGTGACGCTCTTCTTCACGATATGCAAGACTAGATTCAGCGCCAAAAAAATTAGAAAATAGAATACAAACCATGGATCCGCCGCTGCCGCCGTAAAATAAGAAGCGATGACAACAAACAGCAGCATGATCATTTTATTGCCAACCGTCCAAACTTCCATGCGATAGCCTTTCCCTTCTCTAACGGGTTTTGCCCGTCAGATAATAAATCGCAATCTGTGTCCGGTGCGATAGCCCGGTCTTATTCAAAATTGCTGTGATATAATTTGCCGTCGTTCCTTCGGAAATAAATATTTCCTTAGAAATTTCCTTGTTCGATAGGCCCTGCGCGATGAGCGACATGACATCCAGCTCTCGTTCCGTAAACAAACTGCGGTCGAAAGGCCCGTCATTGGGGGAACTCTGCTCCCTTTCAGGACTGATTCCTGCTTTCTGCATTCCGATGGATGCAGTCGGGGCGGACATTTTACTCTCCGTCGACTCCCGGCTCCCTGACATCTGGGATTTGAGCTTTTCCAGCACCACATCCTGCAGGACGCTCTGCCCGTTGTGTATGCTTTTGATCGCATCGCGGATCCGCTCCGGGTCGGTGTTTTTCAGCAGATATCCCTTTGCGCCGAAGCGGATGGCATCCAGAATATATTCATCGTCATCAAACGTCGTTAAAATGAGCGGTTTGGTCGCCGTCTGCTCGCTAATCAGCTTGGTGGCCTCAACCCCGTTCATATTCGGCATCCGTACATCCAGCAAGGCAACATCTACTTCATGAGCCTGGCAGTATTCAACGGCCTCCCGGCCGTCCTCCACTGTGGCAAGCACGTCGAATTCCCCGAATGTGGTTAAAATAATCTTCATACCTTCGCGGATGAATGAGTTGTCATCGGCGATTAGTACGCGAATTTTCATCATACGCCTCCTTGCTTTATTTCAGCGTGATTTCATAAACGGCTTCTTCCTGCTGTGTATCTTCGAACCATTCCGTGCCGGCGTATGTAAAACCTATTTTTTCAAGAATCCTGCTGGAATCCGCATTTTGAGGGTCAACAGAAGCATGGATTCGCTTCACGCCGCCATGATTTTTGGCAAGCTCTAAGCAAGCCTTTGCCGCTTCTGTCGCATATCCTTTTCCCCAGCTTGACTTGGCAAAATGATAAATGAGTTCAACCTCATGGACTTCTCCCGATATATTAAAACCGCCGGCTCCTATGACCATGCCCGTTTCTTTTTCCACCACCGCATAGACGGACAATCCTTTTGCCTGATGACATTCACGGTAAGCTGTAAGACTCAAAGGCAGCTTCTCATGGGCGGCGGCACCAAGACAGTATCGCATCACTTCCTCATCGCCCCAAAACCGCTTAGCAGCCTCAACATCCTCTTCTTCAAAAACGCGCAGAGCAAGACGCTCGGTTTCAATTTCATATGCGGATTTCATGTTTTATCTCCTTCTTAATGGAATTCCATGGGCCTATCCCCAGATCTTTTGATATTTATTGTACTCAAAGGATATTTTTATGGGAAGAAAAAAAGTACAGCCCCCATCTGACGATGAAGCACTGTACTTCCCTATCACTGATTTTCTCTTTTATTTTTCTCCAGCTCAGCTTGTAATTTAGCATTCTCTCTCAATAAACTCGCATTCTCTTCCAATAACTTTTGTACGTCTGGGACATCCTTGGCAGAAATCCAGCCGTGCAGATCATCTCTTCTTTCATACTCTGGCAATTGATCGCGCATAACCATCTTAATGTGCCGTATGTCTTCAACATAATAGGTAGGTACTTCCTCAAATACGGATTGTTTAAACTCTTGGAGCCTCTCATAATACTCCCCTACTACAAAGTCATATGGCTTTTGTCTTAATGCTTCATCTGTGACTACAAAAGCAAATCTGGGTTTACCAGCTTCGCCCGCATAATCATATTCCCAATGCGTATAACTCTTTGATTCATCATCAGGAAGCGTTAAACCATAGAATCCTCCGAGAATTAGAATATATATATCGGATTCATCGATCCATCTTTTCCTAATGCTCATCGGAGTTTCCTTGAAGAATAGCTCAACTCCTGCAGGAATATGCCCAGCTTTACGCACGGCTTCTACAGCGGTGTATCTTTCCTCAACCAAATCAGAAAAAGTAGACGATATGTAGATTTGTAGTTTTTTTTTCATAGGCCACCTTTATGAATTGAAATGAAATTAATATGGATCATACCGTCACATTACTTTATGTGTCAATATTTAACGATACTGTGTAGGTTACATGTGAAGGAAACGAGAGAGAGGGGTACATCGTCATCGTGATTTTGGGATGTAAAGAAGTGTATATCAAAGTAAACAACTATCTATTACTGCACATAAGAATGTCTCATAAAATCTATGGTGAAGAGGCTACTTGGAATAATTGGGCGTCAGGGTCAGGCTCATGTACCAGACTTGTACAAACGTAATTGTCATTTCAATCTAAGAAATGGGGATGAAAAATGAAGCAGAGTCAAAGGTATCCAAGACAAAGTTCGTTGTTGTTGTCACTTGTGCTAATCTTCTCGATTGTTTTTTCTGTCCATCCATCGCTACTGAATGCAGAGGGGGATATACCGCCGGAGGTTACGCAGGGGCAGGGAGATCAACAGCCTTTGCCTGAAACTCCTACTCAGCCGGAGCAAGGGGGAATCCCTCAGCCTGATCCCGATCCACAGCCACAGCCTGATTTCAATCAACAGCCCCAATCTGATCTCGAGCAACAGCCACAGCCTGCCATAGAGCAGCCTCTTGACCTTGCCACTGCGACGGGATATTTTCCACCCAACACCGCGGCATCTGGAAACGTGAAAAATATGGCCTTGCTGTACACCGGGTATTACGGCGGACGAACGACATACGAGGGAAAAGAAATCGGCACGTATGACAAAAATACATTGTTGCCTTATGTGGCGCACTACAACAGCAATAATGTGATGGACGACACCTTTTTTGACTCGTTCCTCTTCCTAGGAATCAATACGCCTGATTATCGGGATTTCGGCGATTCGGCGGATCCTGCCAAGTTTACCTACAAGACGGATTGGGAGTGGTACATCAACCGTATTTTCACTGCCAATCAACAGCTGGACGCCCTGAATCAAGCTACCCAGCAGGTTGCAGCCACGCTAAACCAACCAAACTACAAATCCAAGGTATATATTATGATACCTTATCCCAACAGTAGAATAACCAATTTCGGGGATGTCGATAACGACGGCATCAGTGAAAATTTAAAAACCAATCCCAGCAACTTGACCAAGGTGACCAAATGGTATATCGACACTGTACGAAGCAAATGGAGCCAAGCCAATTACAGCAACCTTGAATTAAAGGGTTTCTATTGGTTCCACGAAGATATCGACACCGGCAATCAGGGTGAGGTTAATGCGATCAATAACACTGGAAACTATCTGCACTCGCTTGGCTTGAAATATTGCTGGATTCCATACTTTGGTGCCGGGCAAAGCAAAAACGCGCATAACTATACCTTTGATTTCAGTATCCAGCAGCCCAACCACTACTTCGTCCCGAGTTCAGACTATTCGAGAATGACCGCTGTTACTACCCAAGCTCAAACCTACAATCAAGGCATGGAAATGGAATTTGACGAGAGAGCGATGTCTGACCCCGATTTTAAGAACCGGTTCGATAATTACTTAAAGGCTGGCGCAGAATACGGGTACATGACAGGAGCGATCAAAGGCTGGTACCAAGATATCTTCGGAATATATAACCTCTATAAGAACAAGAACAACAACGGCGTAAGCGGCATTTATGACGGTAGACAAATGTACGAAGACATCTACAAATTCACCAAAGGAACGTACACGATTCCAGGAAACCTGGCAAGCGGCAAGACGGCTGTAGCCTCTTCCAGCCAAAGTTCTTCTGTATCCGCCGATAAGGCGGTCGACAATAAGTTCGGCACCAGATGGTCAAGCCAGCAATATACAACTACGGAGTGGATTTACGTCGATCTCGGGCAAGCCTATAACGTTAACCGAGTTAGGCTGAACTGGGAGACCGCATACGGCAAGAGTTACAAAATACAAGTATCGAACGATGCAACCAATTGGACGGATGTCTATGCGACCACAACGGGCGTTGGCGGAGTCGACGATATTGGCTTTGTGCCAACAACGGCAAGGTATGTAAGAATGTACGCGACGGAACGAGGGACCATCTACGGGTACTCCCTTTACGAGTTTCAGGTATATGGGGATAGCGTTGGGTCCGCCACCACAGCGAATCTAGCGTTAAATAAGACAGCTTCGTCGTCTTCCAACCAAGACGCAACCCTTACGCCGAGCAATGCGGTGGATGGAAATACGGCGACAAGATGGTCTAGTCAGTTTACAGATTCAGAATGGGTAGCGATTGACCTCGGTCAGTCGTATAACATTAATCGAGTCATATTGAATTGGGAGCTTGCTTATGGAAAAGGCTACAAAATCCAAGTGTCCAATGATGCGGCCAACTGGACGGATGTATATACCACGACAACGGGTAATGGGGGCATCAACGATATATTCTTTACACCGGTGAATGCAAGGTATGTAAGAATGTACGGGACGCAAAGGGCTTACACCTTCTACGGATACTCCTTGTATGAATTCCAGGTTTATGGCAGCAAGCCAAATCTAGCGCTAAATAAATCGGCAACAGCTTCCTCCAACGAGACAGCCGCATACACGGCTGATAAAGCGGTAGATGGCAATCCGACGACGAGATGGTCCAGTCTATATTCCAACCCGCAATGGATCTACGTAGACCTTGGACAACAATATCGCGTCAATCAGGTCAAATTGAACTGGGAGTTTGCCTATGCGAAGGGCTACAGGATTCAGGTGTCGAACGATGCCCTCAATTGGGCGGATATGTATACGACATCAACGGGCGATGGCGGCATTGACGATATCTATTTTGAACCAGTAAATGCGAGGTATGTCCGCATGTATGCAACGAACCAGGGTACCGGCTACTGGTATTCGCTTTATGAGCTCGAAGTCTACGGCAACTGATCCACTGGCCATATGGTGTGAACTTTCCTAGACTGAAGCAGGTAAAACGCAAGTATGATCCCGATATAGTGTTTCGCTTTGCCCAAAGTATTCCGGTGGGGAAGCCGCCTCACCGTTAGGGAGGGGAATTTCCCCTATACTAGAAAACAGAAGAAAGCACCCTCAAGGGAATGCCCCTATATCGTAAGATAGGGGAGATAACCTTGGAGGTGTTTTTTTGTGGACATATCAAAATCTACATCTTCAATAAATTCGATAACCTCACCATTGGGACTGTGGATGAGAGCGTTTCTGACTACAAGTGGCGGTTCGCCAAGGGACAGACTCGCCGGTTCTATAAATGGCTTGGCTCCATATGCGAGTGCTCTCTGGTACATATCCTCAACATCTTGGACATAGAAGGCGAGATGTAATAATGCCCCATGAGCCACCTCATCATCAGACTGTGCTTTCTTGCCTTGAGCAGGAATGACCGCGTCGTTATCAAAGACCTCAATACAAGTTCTTTGGTCAGGTGAAATCAGCATGGAGGCTTCTTTAATTTGAAAGGATGGCAGACTCCAGTGATGGCCGATCTTGAACCCTAATACTTCCGTATAGAACGCAATGATTGCTTGATAATCTTTGGCTTGGATTGCCACATGGGCAAGACCTTGTATACTCATTTATAAGCCTCCTCTTCAGAGATGGTTCTAATTATAGGGGGATGAATTCGTAAAATGAATGCGAAAAGTGAGGAACATGTAGTAGAATGCATGTGAATATAAGGTTATGCAGGCTGAGGAGTTTATTTTATTAAAATCTCGTATTTGAGGTGTGCATCGTATGGAAAATGGGTTCGATGATATTGATCAAAAGATCATGCAATTACTTCAGCGGAATGCACGAATGTCGATTTCCCAAATCAGTAAAGAAGTGGCCATGTCGCAGCCATCCGTGAAAGAAAGAATGATTAAGCTGGAAGAAAAAAATATCATTTCCGGATATACGGCTGAATTTAATTTGCGGAATTTGAACAGAGGGACGACCACGTTTATTTTGTTAAAAACGGAACGGTGCCAAGAAGTCGTTGATTTTTGTGAACATGCCAAGGAAGTAACGGATTTATATCGCATTAGCGGTGAATACAATTATCTGATCAAGGTACAAACAGCATCCATCGAGGAGCTTGCCCAGTTTCAAGATGCTCTTGCAAAAATCGGAGTTTCAAAATCTCATATTAGTATGAAAAACATTCTAGAGAACAGGGTATTGCTCTGATAGAGGAAAGTACGGACATCAGGAGGCCTACTTGAAATGGAGGAACGAAACACATACCGAACAAGCCAGTTATCAGATATCCTTGGAGTGACTAGGGATGCCCTGAGATACTATGAGGAACAAGGGATTGTGAATCCGAGGCAAAATGAATCCAATCACTATAGGCAATATGACTATTATGATATCTATACCTTGATGGTGGCTGACTTTTATAAAAAGAGAAATTTATCGATAAAAGAAGTAAAAAGGCTGCAGGTAGGCAGCGAAATCGAAGAGCTTGGAGCTATATTAGGGGATAAAGCCAGCGAATTAGAAGAAACGATACGGCTGAATGCATACATGCTTCAAAAAATAAAGGAAACCCAACAATTCTGTAAGGATATCAAACAACATCTCAACCAATATTCTATTAGGGAATTCCCCGCTTGTGAAGTAATGGGGGAGATTTCTGATTTCACAGCCTTTCAGGAGTATCCAGTTATATTGGAGCATATGGACTCAATGAAGGACGATATTCTCAGTAAAATTATGAGGCAGTTTACGTTTGATGAAACGGGATTTCTGGATACGAAGATGTACATTGTGGAGAAGCTTGAAGCGAAGCCAACAGAAGAAGGATGCTATTTGGAGTTCCCCACATGCATCTACACGATTGTGGAGGATGGCAGGTTCCAAAACGGGAGCGGGGATATTAAGCATCAGGTTTTTGAACATACGTTAGCATGGGGACGGGAACAGGGGCTTGCACCCAAAGGAGTCGCTTTTGTGAATACCCGTCTGATCACGTATCTGGATAACATGGAGCGCGTATTTTTAGAAATTTATATTCCTGTCGAGGGAAAATAGGGACTTTATGATCGATCTATTGACCTGGGTGTAACACCATAGTTTATATTTGGAAACCAGTGGAGCATGAGCGCGCAAATTGTTCTATTGGTTTTTTGTTTTATAAACTAGTTACAGGCGGGGATTAATATGAATGGCATACTAAAAAGATATATTCTATGGACCTATGGCATATTCTATGTGTTTCTTCTTCTCATCGGGTTATCCATGTTGGTTATCAAATCTCAACCATTAGCCGAAGTGGTAAAAGTGCTATCAGCTTGGACGGCTACCTTTGTGTTCATCGCGATGTTCCGTAAAATCAAGCCTCAAGAAAACCTGATGGATTTTATAAAGGGTCAATTTCGTGCAAGGATACGCCTATCAACGGTACTGAGCGTTGTTTTGCTCCAATTATTTGTTTTAATAGGGAGTCTCTCCGTAGTAACTGCAGTTTGGAATGTGCCCATACGCGAGCAATTAGCTGATTCCTGGACGACACTGCTTCTCGTATTTGGCTATAATCTGATTCTGGGGCCACTAGGGGAGGAGTTGGGGTGGAGTGCATTTGTACTCGATGAATTGCAAAAAAAGTTCAGTCCGTTAACATCTGCGTTGATCGTTGGGGTCACTTGGGGATTCTGGCATGCGCCGCTATGGCTGATGACAGGCTTTTCAGGAATGGATTTAGTGCTGTATATTGTCTGCTTCTTGGTCTCCATTATCTCTGTCTCGATCATGATAACGGTATTCTATAATTTGAATCATAATCTCATGATCCCTATTCTCATTCATCAGCTTTTTAACTACTTTATGGCGATTCAATTGGGGGAACCTTTGCGTATTATTGTCGTTACGGCTCCATTCTATTTGATCGTTGCTGTAGGTTTGGTTGTAGTGAATGATAGAAAGTGCTTGTACAAATAAGTGAGGGACATACAGGTTCCGTCATGACTTGAAGGGTGAACCTTTTTGTAAGAAATGGTAAAGTGAAATGGAGATGACCTTTTCTACGAGGTGGGAGAAGCATGAAGGAATTATTGGTGAAGTACATGGCGAAATATACATCCCTTACTGAAGAGGAACAGCGGGCTGTTCTTGAAGATATTTATTTAGAGGAATATAAAAAAGGAACAGTGCTCCTTAGACAAGGAGATGTCCCTACGAATTGCTATTTTGTATTACAGGGATGTGTAAGGCAATACCTGATTCATGAATCGGGCAAAGAGGTCACGATCAACTTCTATACCGAGGAGCAAGCCATCACCAGCATCAATGCTCACAAACAAGATAAGTCGTCCGAATATACCTTTACCTGTCTGGAAGATACCGTGTTAGTTGTTGGCGAGCTGGCTGTTGAAAAGGACATGTTTCGAAAATATGGTCAATTGGAATCCTTAACGCGTCAGATGGTGGAAGAAAAGTTTAGCCAAGTCCAAGATGAATATGCTGCGTTTATCGCCTCGACGCCGGAAGAGCGCTTCAAGGCATTGCTGCAAAACCGGCCCGGACTAATCGATCGTGTGCCGCAGCACCAGCTGGCGAGTTATCTGGGCATTACGCCAGAGTCTTTAAGCAGAATCAAGAAGCGCGTCCATCAAGACAAGGAATAATCAATAGTCAGGCCGCAATAGGGGTCTTTCCGTCCTTTCCACCTTTGAACAGCATCCATAAACCTAAGCCCAATTCGCCGACGATCATCGGTACCGTAAATACATAGGTAAGTATGGTTTTGATCGCCTCATATTGTGGAAAAAACACGTTGCATAGGTGAACGAGGATGTAGCCTGTACCGGCAAGCAGCAGCAAGATACTGATGATTTTCGATATGTTGGCAGATCTCAGGGCCACACAACCGACAATCAACAGATGCCCGCCAAAAATAATTAGCCCAATCGACCAGATGGCGTCAAAAGCTCGTACATACAACATCGCTTGCGTCTGAAGCTGATCGGAGATTGCAGAATGATCTGGACTGCCCGTGAGCAACAGCACGAATAGTAAGTTTAGAATAGCGATCGCAAGTATTCCTGTATAGATGAGTCGGAACCATGCGCCGAGCAAGGAAAGTCCTTGATGGATAGGCTTTAGAACCATATAGAAAGCCCAGGCAACCACGATATCGGCTATCAGGATCAACAGCCAACCAAAGATTTCAGCCTTGAATAGCATGGTGGATGACAGAATGTTATGAAAGGTGGCGCTGGCATCTCCTTGTACCACAAGGCCAGCATGGACATAGCCATATGAGAAAAAGGAAGCTAGCGTCATGATGATCAGCGCTATGCCAGCAGTCAGGGCAGCTGTACGCTGATCGGTTCGTTGCATGTGTGTCGTAACCATCATCAAATCCCTCCAGGTGTTCGTTATGAATCCTATTGTAAGCAGAGGGTGATGATGGAGCATTGACTTAAATCAAGAGGAAATGAAAAGTACCTAAGAGAACGTTTAAGCGCCTAAGCCAAGGAAAGAAGTCTTCGGCTTAGGCGCTTAATGTCCTTGCCCCGCACTGATCCACCACAGGCTTAGGGCTGTTCATGGAAAGCATGAAAGAAACGATCATAGAATGTTGTTCGATCGCTACTAATTGGATGTTGTAGCAAATTCGATTCAGATTGATCGGATTCCTTCAAATGCGTTGATCACCAATTGTTGCACATAGGGCTCGTCCAACGCTTCGCCTGTTACAAGCAAGCGATAGAAAATTGGACCATAAATGAGATCAATGCATATACCAATGTCGAGATTTTTTTTCAATTCTCCGCGTTGAACCCCTTTCTCCAAAATACCCCTTGCTTCAAGTCGACGGGGACGGAAAAACCGAGCTCGATAGGCCTCCGCCAACCCTGAATCAAACTGACCTTCGCCTAATAACTCCGTAATGATGATACCCTCCCGACTTGTCAAAAACCGGGTTAAATTTGTAGCGTGAATTTGAATATCTTGAAATGTCGAACCCGTATCAGGCACAGGCAATCTGGCCGTGGCGGCGTGCAGGAAGCCATCCATTATCACGGCAGCCTTGTTAGGCCACCATTTATAAATTGTGGCCTTGCTGACTTGGGCACGATCGGCAATTTTATCGACTGTTACGGCTTGAAAGCCATTCTCCAACAATAAATCGTAAGATGCGGAAAGGATAGACATTTGCGCTTCTACATTACGCGGCCTACCTCTTTTTCCATTCATCTAATCATCACCTTTCATCCATACATATCTTGTCCGAGAAAAATAAACTATACGTTCAGTATACCAATTATGAATAAAAAATAAAGTTGAGGTCACCTATTTACAAAACTAAACGTTCAGTATATTATTTGGTTATCAAATTTATAAACTATACGTTCAGTATTTAAAAAAAGGGGAGGAATCTAAATTGTCTGCTTCAAAAAAACAAACAGTCGAGAAGCATATCCCGACATGGTTAATCATGTTTCTGGCTGCCGCATGCGGTATCATTGTAGCTAATCTTTATTATGCGCAGCCCTTAGTTGGGGTAATTAGTTCTTCAATCGGGTTGTCTGCAAACAGTTCCGGATTTATCGTGACGTTAACGCAGATTGGTTACGTAGTCGGGCTGCTATTTGTCGTACCTATGGGAGATATTGTTGAAAATAAAAGGCTGATTGTCGTATCCTTACTTCTTACAGCGGTTGCCCTTGCCATTACGGCATTGTCAAAGCAAGCTTTGCCGTTTTTAGCCGCTTCGTTTGTAATCGGTGTAGGATCAGTCGCTGCACAAGTGCTCGTACCTTTTGCGTCATACCTTGCACCCGAATCTTCACGCGGTCGTGTTGTCGGCAATGTCATGAGCGGATTGTTGCTTGGAATCATGCTCGCGCGCCCTGTGTCTAGCCTGGTAGCTGACTTCTTTGGCTGGCATGCCGTATTCGCTTTGTCCGCTGCAGCTATTCTTATTTTGGCGATCGTGCTGTCGAAGGTGTTGCCTGCAAGAAAGCCTTCGTTAGACACTCCCTATACAGCACTGCTTGGTTCGATGTGGCATTTACTGCGAACAACCCCGATCTTACGCCGTCGGGCTGCATATCATGCATGTGTGTTTGCGACTTTTTGCTTATTTTGGACAACAGTTCCGTTGCTTCTATCCAGCCCGATCTTTGGTTTTTCTCAGAAAGAAATCGCATTGTTCGCGCTTGTCGGAGTTGCGGGTGCAGTAGCTGCGCCTGTGGCAGGGCGTTTGGCCGACCGCGGCTGGACTAAACCCGCGACAGGGATTGCACTTGTTACTGTCATCATTTCGGTTCTGTTGCCGCTTATGATCCATACGGGTTCACCAATCGGAGTAGCTGTTCTCGTCGTTTCAGCCATATTATTGGATGCCGGTGTATCTGCAAATCTGGTACTCGGACAACGCGCAATCTTTTCGTTGAACCCGGAAATTCGTGGTCGTCTGAATGGGCTCTTTATGGCCATTTTCTTCTTTGGCGGTGCTATCGGATCCGCAATTGGAGGATGGATATACGCCACGGGAGGATGGAGTGCCGCGTTATGGATCGGAATGGCATTCCCGATTGCTGCCATCCTTTATTTTGTTACAGAGAAGAAGTAGGGGGACGATGACTCATTCGATCAGTGGGGGGAGGGTAAACATTTTACATTCTGTCCCATAAAAAAATCCCCTTTCCGTTCACTCGTAGCTCAGGGCGGCCTGATCTCACGTTGAGTGCGTAAAGGGGATGCTGATTCATATCTATGCTTTTATTTTATTAGCAGAAATACGCTCTGCAATTTCAGTAACATTTTGCAGACCAAAGTCCAAGTTTCTAGCCATATACTTCTCGAAAAAGCTTGGGTCAATTCCTGTCAAATGATGAAAGAAGGATACTTCAACCTTCCAATCGTGTTCGATCATGTATCCAATATCCACTATTCCCTTTTTTGAAACGAAATCAATGATTGTTTTGATTTTCATTGGTTTCTGGATCGGAATGATATCATCAAGCGGCTCCATTTTCAAATAACCTTTGCGGTGCAATGACGCGTAGAAATTCCGATGTTCTTTGGCCTCAATGATTCCAAGGTTTGCGGCTCTATAGCCTAACACTTGCAGGGAGGTTTTCCATTTCTTCTTTAAATCTACATAGCCATCTGGATTGGTAGGACGGAAGATATCCTTCATGTCTAGTGAGAACTCTTCCTCCGGCAATAACAAAGCTCCGGCAAACATGTTTGCTTCATTTTCAATATTTTTGTGCTCTTTTCGGTCTAAGTTAGCGAACTCGAGCTGGTAATGAAGTAGCAAATGCCCGAGTTCATGGGCAAGATCAAAGTTTCGCCTAGCGGCGGATCGCTTCATATTTCCTAACATAATATAGGGGCGTTCATTTCGGGTCCACAGGCTATAAGCATCAATTTCCTCGCCAATGGCCTTCTCAAACACGAACACGCCGCTTTTCTCGATTTGGAACAAGAGATCATCATTGTTAGATGTCGACAAATCGAGCCGTTTCCTCGCTAAATGAGCAACACGGTTGATTTGGGCAGTTCTATCATCATCTGTATGCTTTACATACTCCATCACTTCGTCCCGAAGTTTGATGATTTTGAGGGTCGGATGGCTTACATTAGCCGTTATATAGTTTACAAATGAATCTAAATACTCGAGATGCATGGCTTCCGCCTGTGTCTTAGAGATGACATTCAACACCTTGGAACGGTACGCAATATTCATGACGTCGACATTCGCAGGTGACTTATATTTTGCAAGCATGTCTTTCGAATAAAAGTATTTGCTTTTTACGTTAAAGATTCGTTTCAATTCATTCACGATCTGCATCTTCGGTGTAGTATACGCGTTCTCGTATTGCCAGACTGCTTGTTCGGTAACACCTAACATGTCGGAGAGCTGTTTGCGCGAATATCCGTGCATGATCCGTAAATTGGCTAGATTATCGCCAATGAACATGCCTGTCCCTCCTTAAATTTCCTAACACATTTCTGTTTGTTTATAGCTTTTGCTGTTCTTCGTCAAATATCCCGATATCGAATGCTGCTGGATCCATGACCTCATCGTTCATATCAGGTGCTACTACGTCCCGATCCTCTTCCGTCAATTCAGCTCCAGAGATAAGGTCGGATAGATCCTCTACGAGGTAAGCAACGTTATCATTCGGATTAGGCAAGTAATGCATGATTTCAGATATTTGAAATGCATCATCAAGTCTGTATGTGAGTATATGAAATTGATTGTAGGATGATGTGAATTTTTCTAGTTCGTCTTTCACTTCATTTTCCGCAATGAACCAAGAAATCTGCTCATACCTTTTTGTAATTTTTCCACCTATTGAGGCTTGTTGTGTGGATGGAAATGTTAGGCTTGTATTGATTTTAGAGAGTTCGTGAAGGTAGGTGCGCCGCGGGCCTCTTTTTCCGCTTTGGTTGGGCAGCATTGCTTGCGAAAAGCAATCATCATTGAAATAAGCAGCGTTTTTAATAAGGAAGAGAATCTTAGAATCGCCATGGACAAATTGTAGGTAGTCCCATGTTAAACCTGCCTTCGACTTCTTGTATGTAAAGCCGTGATCAAGGCACTCTTCAGCAAGTTTACTTTCAATAAAATTCCCCTTCGTCCAAGAAAAGGCCGAGCTGATCCTCATTTTCGATTTGCGTTCTTTACGATGTTCAATATAGTCACGGTAACCAACGACAATAGCATCAACAATCATTTGATTATGTTCGGGACTGAATTTGTATTGATCCATCTTAAACACTCCAATTCAATGTTATGAAGACAGTTATAGTTTAAACGAAATAGGAGTGTAAAGAAATGATTTTTTTTATTATTTTTAAAGTTAAGTTGCATATCTTTATTCATTTTTATAGTTAATGATTCAATTATTCTCACTTTCTATAAATAGTATTCCTGAATTAGTCTATGAAAAACAAAAACCCCTCCACCATTTTGGCGGAGAGGCTGTTCATTCCACATTAATTCGTATAGTTATCGAAATACCCTTGAATAAAGATAATCGGTGTGCCCTTATCTCCGCTGCCGGAAGTCAAATCGGACAGAGAGCCGATGAGATCGGTCAATCTACGAGGAGTTGTGCCTTGCGCTTCCATCGCACCGACGAGATCTGCACCTTTATTGGTAATGTATTCGGAGATCGCTTGCTTCAGCTCTTCGCCTTTTAGATGAGCGAAGTTGTTATCGGCAAGGTATTTCAGCTTCACTTCATTCGGAGTACCGTCCAGTCCTGCTGTGTAGGCTGGCGATACAACTGGGTCAGCAAGCTCCCAGATCTTGCCCACAGGATCCTTGAACGCTCCATCCCCGTAAATCATGACTTCAACCTGCTTGCCCGTCTTTTCCTTGAGCACGCGCTGGATATTGTCAACGATAGGCTGAGAATTGCGCGGGAACAGCTTCACGCTATTCTCTGTAGATTTGTTGGAGCCTAACAGGCCATATGATTCATTGCATCCGCTGCCGTCAATCGAGGCAGTCAGGATGTCGTCGAGACCATATACGTTTTCCCCGCCATTGGCCTTCAAAATCTTCTTCGTTCTAAAACGCGTATGAATGTCGCAAGTCAGCACGTTTTTCGTGTACTCCAAGATTGTCTTTGGATGGTTGGAGAAAATAACTTCGCATTCCACGCCGTACTCTTCGATCAACGATTTATAGTAATCGATATAATCGACACCGGTAAAGGTATGCTTGTTATAGCCGAACAGATCACGGAATTGCTGCTCTGTCAGCACATCTGTCCAAGGGTTGATCCCTTTTTCATCGAGCAGGTCGAGATCCACCAAGTGGTTGCCTACTTCATCCGATGGATAGCTGAGCATAAGAACAACTTTTTTAGCTCCCTTCGCAATACCGCGAAGGCAGATCGCGAAGCGATTGCGGCTCAAGATTGGGAAAATGACCCCAACTGTTGCATCTCCAAATTTAGCACGTACATCCTGCGCAATGTGATCGATTGTCGCATAGTTGCCTTGCGCACGAGCAACGATGGATTCCGTAACCGTAACGATATCTCTATCTTGAATGTGGAAGCCTTCCGCTTCGGATGCCTTCAACACACTATCTACTACAATATCCTCGATGCTGTCACCTTGATTGATGATGGGGCAACGAAGGCCTCTTACTACAGTTCCAACGACTCTTTCCAATATAATCGCTCCTTAGATCGCTTATAGTGAATACATGACATGGCGTTCCTATTTGTACTATACACCCGTCTAATGGTATAAGTGAAATTAATATATCGAATATTAGGTATAAGGAGTGCTTATGTAATGAGTAAGTTAGATTTATATAAGGTATTTTGTACGGTTGCGAAACGTGAAAGCTTCTCTAAAGCGGCACAGGATATGTATATGACGCAGCCAGCTGTCAGCCAAGCGATCATGCAGCTGGAACGGGAGTTGGATACTCGTCTATTCACGCGGACATCGAAGGGGGTATTTTTGACGAACGAAGGCCGACTCCTATTCGAATATGCGAATTCAGCGATGAATCTAATTCACGTTGGCGAGGAAAAAATGCTGGAGTTAAAAAATTTAACGACAGGCGAGTTAAAAATAGGGGTTGGCGATACGATTTCGAGATACTTTTTGCTTCCCTATTTGGAGGAATTTCATAATCGGTATCCCAATATTAAGTTCAAGATTATTAACGGTACTACCCTTGAAATATGTGCGCTGATCAAGTCAGGCGGGGTGGATATCGGCATATGCAATTTTCCGCTGGAGGATCCTGCATTGGAGCTAAGACCGTGTGCGGACATTCAAGATATTTTTGTATATGGGGAAAAATTCAAGCGTCTGTTAACTGGCCCAGTCAGTCTAGACACAATCGTCAAGCTGCCGCTGATTTTCCTTGAGTCGAAGTCCAATTCCAGAAAGTATGTTGAGGATTATATCTTGTCAAAAGGCATACAGATTTCGCCGGACTTTGAGCTGGGTTCACACCATTTGCTATTAGAGTTTGCCAAAATTAATTTAGGTGTTGCCTGTGTGACGAGGGAATTCTCGCAGGAGTATTTGGACAAGGGGATTTTGCAGGAGGTTCAATTGGTGGAGGAGATCCCGAAGAGAAGCATTGGCATATGTTTTTTGAAAAGTGTATCGTTGTCTCCAGCGTCAACGAAGTTCGTTGAGATTATCGAAAGTAAGAGACTTTGATTATATGCTCTATATGCGGCGAAATTGTTACAAAACTCCAAAATGAAGCTGCAATAAGAGAGTAGATGAATGGAGGAGAGGCCTGTCCTATGGTAGACTTGTGTTATTAATATTTACCAATTACTAATGAGGCGAGGGGATAAGATGGGGTTTCTGAAGAAGGTATTCGGCGGCAAGAATAATGGGGAGAAAGCGAATGACGGCACTACAATTTACACATATGGCGAAAGCGCCAATGATGGTTATGAGCCGCCTGCACCGATGGAATACATGGAAGAAATCGTTGCCCATTTCGAAGAGGTATTTCCGGGGAGGAACAGTGGTGTCTTTCATGAGCTTATATCCGATATTGTACATATTGATGTTAATATAATGGAGCCTACGGAAGAAGAACCGTTCTGGGTACTGTACACGACCGGCATGAGTGATTTGCCGATGACGATTCCAGATGAGATACGAGCAGAAATGGATGGAAATTACGATCGGGCGGAAGTGATGATGTTCCTGCCGGCTTCGTGGGAGCTGACCGAAAATGCCTTTAAGGATGACAACAATTACTGGCCGATCCGGCTTATGAAGCAGATGGCTCGTTTTCCACATGAATATAACACGTGGCTGGGATATGGACATACGATCCCGAATTTTCAAGACTATGAACCTTATGCCGATGGGACAGGCTTGAATGGGGTTGTATTTTATCAATTAACAGAGGAAGTCAGCGTCATTCCGACCAAGGATGGCAATCAAGTTCATACATATTTCCTGATCCCTCTGTACAAAGAGGAAATGGATTATAAGTTAGAGCATGGTATGGATGCATTAATAGACAAATTATCAGAGTTGGAAGATGATTTGTTCGAGTTAAATCCAAAACGAATCAATACGTGCAAGTCATAATAAATAATTCTAGTTCTTGTCTAGAATCTAAAACGCCAGCTCTTTCACATCATTGAGAGAGCTGGCGACTTTTTTAGGTTAAGTATCTTCCATTTTGTATGACCAAATCGCGGCAGTCGTAATACTTTCACCCTGTTCGCGCGGTGTGAAGTATGTGAAGATGGATGCATCAAAGGTTTGAAGCCACTTGGCTTTGAGCTTTTGACCTTCAGGCTATTGCGATCCTTCCTTCTAACTCATTGGCGAATTAGGGTCGCAGCTCTCCTGAAGATGTTAATTAGGAAAGGGGGCATCCAGGCTATCATATTCCTTCCTTCTATTGAATCTCCCATTGAAATTAGGGATATGGCTTTCCTGGAGTCTTTTTATGATGATGAATACCATCTATCTGCGAAGAGCGAATAAATTGATTGTGAACCAAGGGCAAGAAGATCATCGAATCTCTGCAGCCCATTTGGCTACAGCGTTGAAGAACATAGAGCAGCTTGGGTATACGTTCTCGAAGCCATTAATCAATGCTGTCCGTACCTTGTCCAAGGATCAGTTCACTGTATTTTATCAGGAACTGGTCACCGATCTTAAGGTAATGGTAGGTGCCCATGTGGCATACACACCGATGTATCCGGATTTCCCGGAGCAGGTGATGCAGGAAGATGACGTGGAGCTGTACCTGAATGCGATTTATCATTATGTGACCTTGGATGTGCCACGCTACGAGGCAGCAAGTCGACCGCCACTGCTGGATCAGATCGACCTGAAGGTTATTGACCTGGGCAGCAGAGCAGAATTCCATTGGATGATTCGCCAGCTTATTCAGGCTAAGGGATCCATTTCCGAGACAGATCAGAACGATATCGACGCCGCTATCGAAGATGCGGATGCAGATGAGTTGGGGGATATTCTCCCTGACGAGATTCCATTCAAGGAGAATGTCGGCTTCGTGGCCGGCTCCTTATTGAAGCATGACAAGGCGAGCCTGAATGTGATCCGGCCGTACTTCAAGACGGCTACCGATGTCCTGCGTCTCGCTGTCGCTTGGTCGTCTGGCGACGTTAGTCTGGCTGAGCCTACGCGCTTCCGCAAGTTCAAGCGCCCGGAGAGACGGCTGCTGCTTGGTCTGCTTGAACAATGCGGAGCGATTACCGAGGATATGCTGAGATATAAGCAGCGCTGGATTCGGTTAGGCGAGATTTTGCATCCATCGGAATATAAGCAGCAATTTGGGAGAAGTAAGGAAGCCTTTGATATATTGCGCAATAAGAAGCCCTTTACGACTTATAACAGTAGTGTGGAGCTTGCTTTCCAATATCAGAATGTGTGGACGCTAATTGATCTGTTGACGAAGCGCCCAGGCGAGTTCGCCAGAAGGCTCGATCACTTGCTGCGCATTGCGGAACAAGCGGAGTACGTGGTATTGGCATTCGGCGAAATCGCGAATCAGGTGTCGACACCTGTGCTCATGCAAGTGAAGTCCCATTTCACCCATCGCAACGAGCCTAAGGAGCTTCGTACCTTCTTCCCGAAAGGGAATGTTGCCAAGGCTGTAGCAATTCCCAATACGCTCCCAGCGCTCGATACAGCGGTATGCCAAGATATTGTGCAGTTGTGTGAACAGACGCTTATGGAGCGGTTCTCGGCGCTTCCATCGCTCGGAAAGGTGTATGTCGATGAACGTATGAAGCGGTATAATGTTCCGTTCTCCCAGCGTTCGGCGAGTAAGGCGCTGCACACGATCGTTCGGGGAAGCCGCGTGCCGATGGAGGAAGGGGACACGGTTCGCTTCTTCACCTGGTGGAAGGAAGGTACGGTGAACAGCATTCCTACCGGCCGTGTGGATATCGATCTGTCCGCTGTCATGTACGATCACAATTGGCAGTATGTTGAGCATATCTCATACACGAATTTGCGATCCTCGAAGTACCGGGCTGTGCATAGCGGCGACATCGTGTCCGCACCAAAAGGAGCCTGTGAATTTATTGATCTGCACATTCCATCGATTGTGGATTATGGCGGTCGTTATATTGTCGCTTCGCTTCATTCCTTTACGATGCAGCCGTATTGCGAATTGCCGGAGTGCTTCGCAGGTTGGATGATGCGCAAGAAGCCGGGTTCCGGCGAGATATTCGAGCCTGCAACGGTCGCAAATAAAATTGATGTCACAGCTGATACGAGGATTGCAATTCCTGTTATTTTGGATTTGGTAGAGCGAACTGTAATTTGGACCGATCTCTCGCTGACAAGACATCCAGACTACTGCAACAATGTAGAAGGGAATCAAAAAGGGATGGTCTTGATCGGCAAGGCGATGACTACGCTGCAAAAGCCGAATCTGTACGATCTGTTCATGCTCCATGCCCAAGCAAGAGGGGAAGTTGTTGCAACGGCAGATCAAGCAAGTTCGATCTTCTCGGTAGACGAAGGAGTTACTCCTTACGATATCGAGCAGATTATGGCGGAATACCTTATATGAGTGCACATGCTTAGGCTCTATAGATGGCGGCAAGTCAGGACATCGGTTATCCAATCTTGGCTTGCCGCCCTTGTTTTTAATAGTGAGGCGATTTCGGCAGTCCATGCATATATAGGTTATAAAAGGTCATGAAGCCCACCATATGCTGAACACAGCTTATGTGGGCTTCTGTATGTTTTTATTTGATTTCACTGTCAGGGGAAAATAAAGTATTAGACTAAGAAAATAAAATTGTAGTCTGGCGCCCGATGGCTAAGCTAACGGGCAGGTTTGCTTAATCACTACACGAATACCTTAGATATGACGGATTTTACTATGTTTGCAAAAAAGACGTTATCTGGAAGAGAAGATGCGCAAACGCAATGATTATTTTTTGAAGGGGCGATTAAATTGAAGCAAGGGATAATCGTTTTTCTAAATGGAACCTCAAGTTCCGGAAAGACTTCCATAGCGACTGAACTATTAAACCAAAATGAAATCTCGTTTTATCATTTATCAATTGATGATTTTTTTAATGGATTGTTTCATGACTACATTGATTTCATTAACACCAAATATGCAGAAGATGCGCAAGGCCCAACCCATATCATTATTGAACCATTGATTACTTTGTTTTATTCAACAATTAAATTTATGTCGGTAATGGGGACGAATATAGTTGTAGATACAGTAAATGATACTGACGATCGATTTAATACATTTCTAGGTTTATTAATGGATCATCCTGTACTGCTTGTAGGAGTAACATGCTCGAAAGAGGAGCTTATTAGGAGAGAAAAACTAAGGGGAGATAGAGAGATTGGTTTAGCAATCTCTCAGTATGATAAAGTTTATTGCCTTAATGAGTATGACCTTGAACTAAATACTGAAACCTTGAGTCCAGATGAATGCGCCAATTTGATATTAAATTTTATTAGATCAAATCGTGAATACTCTGCTTTTAAGAAGTTAAATAAAAGAAGTGTTGGTGTTTCATAAAAGCCGTATCCTTCAGTTAACAAAACAGCGGCAGTTTAATACTTTATTTTGTTTGGACATTCACAGCATAAGTCGAGTTTCTCCATTCGATTCTTCATACGCCCGCTTAACAGGAAGGAATAGGACGCTGTAACGAAAGCAATAAGCACCATTACACTGCTAATCCAACCGAAGTGGAAAATCGGCACTCGTTCAACTAGTACGCCTCCTACGGCCGCGCCTAAGGAAATGCCAATGTTCAATACGGCTGTCTGATAGCTTAATATGATTTCGGAAGCGGAAGATTTCAAGGAAATGAGATAGATTTGATTGGCCGTGGTTGTCGTCCAAGAAGAGAATCCCCATACCATGATCGTGACCATAGCCCCCCAAGTCGAACCAAGCGCCACAGGCAAAGCAATTAGCGCCAGTACGTGCAGGACGAGGCTGGATCGAATCGTTACGTTTGCGCCCCATTTGTCAGATGCATAGCCGCCGAAGCGAGAGCCGAAAAAGGCAAATATCCCTAAGATAAGGAGTGCCGTACTAATCATTTCAACGGAAAAATGCCCTATCTCCTGTAAAAGCGGTGAAATGTAAGTAAACGTAATCGTATAGCCGATGATCCAAAATAATGTCGTCAATAAACCGCTGAATACTCGTTTATCCTTGATGATCAGCAGCTGTTCTTTTAACGGTATTGGCGTTTGTCCTGGAACGGTTGGGATCATCCGTGCAAGCATGATAATGAGAAGCACCGTGATTGCACCCATGATAAGGAAAATGAAGTGCCAATCCATGTATGATGTTAGCAGCGTGCCAATGGGCATTCCGAACACGAGTGCAGCGCTAAAGCCAGTAGTCACTGTAGCAATAGCAGCACCTTGCTTGCCAGGTGAGGCCAGCTTAGCAGCGAACACGGTAGCGATCACAGTGAACAGACCGCCGCTCGCAGCCAAAAGAACGCGTGAGACCATAAGAATTTCAAATCGGGTGCTTAGAAACGCTGTAAGATTGCCAACCAAAAAGATGGCAAGGGAATATAACAATACTTTTTTGCGTTCAAATCGGATCGTCAACGCAACGAGAATCAATGATCCGATAACAAATGAAATAGAAAAAATAGTGACAAGCTGGCCTGCCATCCCAATGGACACATTCATGTCCGCAGATATCATATTCAAAATCCCCACCGTGATAAAATCCACTGTTCCGATAATAAAAGCGCCTAACGCCAATAAATAGATGCCTACACGATTCATCAACTTGGTCTCCTTTACTGTCAGGGCGCGCGCCAAGTATGAATATCGATTTCTTGCATCAGTATATATCCCGTGTTAGCATGAATCAAACGAATCCTATTCATATATGACATGAGGTTTTACTTATGACAATAGCCAGGTTTGAAGTTTTCTCCCATGTAGTGGAGCAGGGAAGCTTTACGAAAGCAGCGGGAAAGCTGAATATGACCCAGTCTGCCGTAAGTCACGCAGTAGCTAGTCTGGAATCGGAGTGGGGCGTTGCACTATTAATTCGTGATCGTCGAAGAGGTCTTCTGCTGACAGAGGTTGGCCAGAAGATGCTGATACCGATGCGAGAAATATTGAACCAAATGGAAATCATCAAGCAAGAAGCCGCCTTGGCTTCCAATCTGGAGGCAGGCACGATCCGGATCGGCAGTTTTCCCAGCGCATCAGCTAATATTTTGCCAAGCATCATTTCGAAGTTCAATCAAAAGCATCCCAATATTGCCTTTACATTTTATGAAGGAACCTATGAGGAGATTTTGGAATGGTTCGAGACAGGGGTCATTGATATCGGCTTCGTCATTCAGCAGAACAAAGAACTGAATTTGCATATTGTACCCTTAGTTAAGGATAAGATGGTTGTCGCTTTCCCTGCAGATCATCGCTTTCAACGTGAAGATGTAATTGATGTGCATGATCTGCAGGAAGAAGATTTTATTATGCCGAAAGGGCTTTATCGCGCAAATGTAGAGGAAATTTTCGAGCAAGCTCAAGTTACTCCCCGCATACGCTTTGAGGTGCAGGATTGTAATACCATCTCCAGTATGGTGCAGGAAGGGCTTGGCGTTACCATCGGTCCTGAGCTGTCGTTCAAAAATCAGCCCAACATCGGTATTGGTAATCTGAAGCAATCGAGCTGGCGTAAAGTGGCCCTAGCCAGTCCTCCTCTCCAATGCACGTCGCCAGCCGTACAAGCCTTCTTCACTGTCGCAAAGACAATGTTTGCGCGCACGGGAGAGCAAGCTCAAGGATCGGGATCGATAGATGACGAATGTGCCTACACAGAGATGTCCGGTTTCTTGGCAAAAGGGTGAGAGGAACACAGAATGTATAGACTGAAAACGCTTTAAAAAAGCATTGACATAATAGCGAGAGGGAACTAGTATTGGTTACGTAAACGTTTAACTAACAAAAAGGATGTTCGCTGATCTTATTCAGTTTCGAATTATTGCGAGAATGTTTACCTACGAGAGGTGGTTAGATGGCAGCTACGATCAAGGACATCGCACGAGTTGCCGGTGTCTCTACCGCAACCGTATCGAGAGTTATCAATAATCTTGGCGGATATAACGAAGAGACGGAGAAGAAGGTTATCGCCGTTGCCAAGGAATTGGGATATCGAAAAAATGAAAATGCAAGAAGCTTGGTGCAGAAGTCGACCAATACGATAGGTGTCATTATGCCGGATGTGGCGACTTCCTTTTATGGCGATATTATTAGAGGGATTGAGGACACTTCGTATGCGCGTGGTTACAGCGTGATTCTGACTCATGCCGGCAGCCATGGCTCCCGCATTCAGGACTGCCTGAAGTTGATGGGAGAGCGCAGAGTAGATGGACTCATTATCGTGTCCATCGAGCTGCAAGAGGTTGCAATCGACGCTATGTCATCACTGGGTATTCCCTTTATTTTGCTATCTACCAAGTCGGATAGGGAAGATGTACCTTATCTCAAAGTGGATGATTTCCGTGCTGCATATACCGCAGTTCAGTATCTCACCCAGCATGGTCACCGGAAGATAGGGATGGCCGGAGCCAATCCAAGAGATTCGATATCTGGTGCCCCGAGAATCGATGGATATACGCATGCATTGCGTGATCTGGGGATCAAGGTAGATTTGAACCTGATTAAGCCCGGAGACTTCAGCTTCGAATCCGGCAAACAGACCATGCAGGAGTTCCTTGAAGAGGAAGCCGATATTACCGCAGTATTCTGCGCAAGCGATGAGGCTGCACTCGGCATTATATCGACATGCTTTGAGCACGGCATTAGGGTGCCAGAGGAGCTATCCGTGGTCGGTTACGATAATTCCAAGGTGTCACGTATGTCGATTCCTCCACTAACGACAGTTGCGCAGCCCTTGTATGAGATGGGAAGAGAAGGCTGCCGGAAATTAATTGATGCGATTCAGCATAGGATAAAGATTGAGTCCGAAGTGATACCCCATGAATTAGTGGTACGCAAGTCGGTCAAATCATTAAATGCAAAGTAATGACGAGTATATCCATGTGCAATTGCACGTCAATGAAATAGAGATGACTTTTACGTATTACGTAAACGTTTACGTTTAGTTCAGATAGCTTCATATTTCAACCCGAGAGGATTGGTATCCGATGAGTGAAACAATGAAACAAGCAAAAGACGTGAAATGGTGGCAGACCGCCGTTGTATATCAAATTTATCCACGCAGCTTCCAAGACAGCGATGGAGATGGCATCGGTGATTTGAGAGGGATCATCAATCGGATCGATTATTTGAAGCTGCTTGGCATTACTGCAATCTGGCTGTCTCCGGTATATAAATCGCCGAACGATGACAATGGCTATGACATTAGCGATTATCAAGATATTATGGATGAGTTCGGTACAATGGAAGATATGGATGAGTTGATTGCGAAGGCGAATGAGGCGGGCATCAAGATCATTATGGACCTTGTCGTAAACCATACCTCTGACGAGCATAAATGGTTCATTGAAGCGAAAAAAGGCAAGGACAATGAGTACCGCGATTACTACATTTGGCGTGATCCGGTGAACGGAGGCGTTCCGAACGGCCTTGGCTCTATATTTAGCGGCCCGGCTTGGGAGTTCGATGAAGCGAGCGGCCAGTATTTCTTGCACCTATTCAGCAAGCGCCAACCAGACCTGAACTGGGAGAATCCGAAGGTTCGCCAAGAAGTGTATGACATGATGAACTTCTGGCTGGATAAAGGTGTCGGCGGTTTCCGTATGGATGTCATCGATCTCATCGGCAAAATTCCAGATCAAGAAATTACGGGCAACGGACCGAAGCTGCATGAGTATTTGCAGGAAATGCATGAAAAGACATTCGGCTCCCATGACGTCTTGACGGTTGGTGAGACTTGGGGTGCGACGCCGGAAATCGCAAAGCTGTATTCCGATCCGGCACGCAAGGAAATGTCGATGGTGTTCCAATTCGAGCATGTCGGATTGGATCAACAGGAGGGCAAGGATAAGTGGGATCTGAAGCCACTGGAAATTGCCGAATTGAAGCGAGTGCTGGCGAAGTGGCAGACTTCGCTAGGGGACCAGGGCTGGAACAGCTTGTTCTGGAACAATCATGACCTGCCGCGCATCGTGTCCCGATGGGGCAACGATAAGGAATACCATGAGCAAAGCGCCAAAATGTTCGCTGTTCTTCTCCATATGATGAAGGGGACACCTTACATTTATCAAGGTGAAGAGATTGGGATGACGAACCGCCCTGTGTCGAGCATCGATGAGGTAGAGGATATTGAATCCATCAATATGTATCATGACCGTTTGTCCAAGGGATACGCGGCAGAGGACATTATTGCCTCGATCAATGCCAAAGGAAGAGATAATGCTCGCACGCCAATCCAATGGGATGACAGCGCGAACGGAGGCTTTACGACAGGTACGCCTTGGCTGCATGTGAATGACAACTACAAGACGATTAACGTGCAGCGTAATCTCGACAACCCGAATTCGATCTTCTATACGTACCAGCGCTTAATCAAGCTGCGCCAAGAGAATCCGATTATTGTATGGGGCGACTTCGAACTGATTGAGCATACACCTGAAGAGGTATTTGCATACTACCGCATCTATGAAGGAGAGAAATGGCTCGTGGCAGCGAACATTTCTGAACAAGAGCAGCGTTTTGCTGTTGACGAGAAAGTATCAGAGATCATTATGAGCAACTATGACCGCGCTGAAATCGACGTTACTACATTTTCGATGAAGCCATATGAGGTGTTCGCGGTAAAATTATAATCGCATATGTGATGGAGGCTCACACATCCTTTGTGTGGGCCTTTTGTTTTGTGGATAATAGAGTGGGAGTGGGGATTTGTCGCCTCCAGACCTTTCACGTAAAGGATGTGCTACTATTGGCGGATGATATCATACAATCGGTTTATTACAATCAAATGCCCGACACCGTACGGCGGAAGATTGCTGTCTTGCTGCATCGCGTATGGCCAGAGGAGGATGGATTGCCAGAGGATACGATTCCGACTGCCCACGATGAAGCGCTGAATGCGCGTTCCTTCTACGCCTATGCAGATGGAAAATTAGTCAGCTATACGGGAGTTGTCTCCAAAGCGATCGAGCATGAGGGAGAGAGGTTCAGGCTATCAGGACTTAGCTGTGTAGCGACTGACCCTGATTATCGTGGTTTGGGCTATGGGCTAAAAACAGTCACCGCCGCTACCCGATGGATGGAGCAGAGCGGAGTCGATCTCGGCATATTTACATGCCATCCAGCTCTCGCTGATTTCTACCATCGAGCCGGCTCCTGGCCGGCTGTGCCCGATGTAAGCCTTATTGGCAGTCGTGATGAAGGGGCGTTAACGAGTGACTCGCTGCAGGTCGCTGTGCTGATGCGCCTGTTTTCGGCAAAGGCTATTGCCCATAAGAAGGTACTCCGCAACACGACGATCCATCTTGATCTCCCTGTCGGGCAATTTCTGTAGGGATGGTTCAAAGCCATCCCTTCTCCTCGGCAATGGCCGCGGCCTGCTGCCTCGACTCGGCATCCAGCTTTTGAATGGCAGAAGACAGATAATTTCGTACCGTTCCAATCGTCAGGAAGAGGGATTTGCTGATTTCGCTTGTCGTCAAGCCTTCCTTCGTAAGCCGCAGCATCTCAGCTTCCCTCTCGCTTAATGGATTCTCATTGTTCATGAAGAGCACTGCAGCCAGATCGGTGCTGATCAGCCGTTCTCCAGCCATGACCCTACGAATGGATTCAATGAGATAGTCGATCGGTTCATCCTTAAGCAGATAGGCATTCACTTGGGCATTCATTGCCTTTTGCAAATAACCAGGTCGGGCAAAGGTGGTAACGATCACAATTTTGCAGGGAAGGCCGGCATCTCTAATTTGCATTGCCAACTCTAAGCCGTTCATGTGCGGCATTTCAATATCTACCACGCATACGTCAGGCTTATGCTGCTGTATGGCTTCCCATGCCTGCTTCCCATCCGCCACTTCCGCCAATACTCCAATATCATCTTCGAACTTCAGCAATGAGGCAAAGGCACCTCGCAGCATCTGCTGGTCTTCAGCAATCACAACGCGAATCATGTAGCTGCATTCTCCTTTCCGAGATGATGGAGGGGGAGCATCATTGCAACCGCAGTCCCTCCGGCAGGCGAGCATTTCACTGTAAGAGTGCCGTTCAGCGCGTGCATTCGTTCCTTCATTGACAGGATGCCATTTCCACCTTCTTTTTGATTCAGCCCGACACCGTCATCCGTTATGCATATGGTATATCTGCTATCTACTACCTGAAGCTGTATCGTGCAGTGCTGCGCCTGACTATGCTTAATCGTATTTGTAATTGCTTCCCGCACAGAGAGAGCAATCATCGTTTCCTCGACACTGGATAGCAGTGGGGGAGAGCCATGCTCTATAATTTCAAGCTCAATGCCAGCCGTATGAAGCAGCTTGCGCGAATGCGCCAGCTCACTTGTCAGTGAAATGAACTTCATCTCGGAAACGAGTTCCCGTACTTGCTTAAGGGCAATTCGCGAGGTGTTGAGGATGTCGTTCAGCTCTTCTTTGGCCTGCTTAGGGTCTTTATCTACCCATCTAGCAGCCAGCTCGCTTTTCAGTTTGATCATCGTTAAGGTTTGTCCCAGCGTATCATGGAGATCGCGTGCGATGCGGTGCCTTTCCTCCTGCAGGGCATATTGTTCAAGCTGTTCATTGGCAGAATCCAGCTGGCCTTGCAGGCTGGCCGCTCGCGCTCTTATGTATAAGATAGAAGGCAGGAGTATCTGGATAATGATAATGGGGAGATGCATCATATACCTGGCATAGAAATCACTTACTCCCCATCTTGCGACTACCGCGTACATAAGGGCTATGGCTGCAGTTCCGACGCCGATTTGCCATTTGGACTTCGATCTGCCCAGCAGATCGGCGAATATAAATCCGAACATGAGAAGATTGGGGTCAATAAAGATACTGAGTACCGCAATCGTGCCGAGACCAGATACAACAGCTGCCAGCAGATAGATATTCCGATGCCATAATGCAATATAGAAGGAAATCAAAAATAAGCTTAGGATCATAAGGGATCCCAAGAGACCAAGATCGGAACGCGTGCTCAGGACAAAATAGCACAAATATACGATTGCAATTACATCTATGAGCAGAAACTGTTTCATCTGATCTCTTGGGTAGATCTTCATCGATAGCCTCCAGATTCACCTAGACTGAAAAATGCCTACCGCACGCTTGCGAACAGACTCCATAGGGCCAAGCTTAAAGATCCGCAGCCACCTTGAAGCGAACCATAGCTGGAACACGGAGATCTCAACCCAGATTGCGATAATGGTTAACGAATTCAACTTGCCGCCTAATGCTAAGCCCCAGCCATAACAGAGCACGGAAGCAATCACATTTTGCATAACATAGCAGCTTAACGACATCTTTCCTGTGTTTTCAAGGATGCGCCACAGTCGATCCAATTTGTTATATTGTACCATTTTACCAATGAGTGCTATATACCCAATCGACAGAAAGGGAGCAAATAAATAGCGGACGGGCATGTCGAAAATGCCGCCGGGTATGAAGATAAGCAGGTTCAACGGCACCCCGACGTAGATGCCCAGCTTCAAAAGCTTGCTGCGTTGTCGCTGCCCATTCTCATCTGGAGCGAACACTCCGGAGCGCATAAGGCGAACGCCGAGTAAAAACAGAAACACATTCAACGGAATGACAAAAATGGGCTCAAAACGAAGCTGTACGAAATGAGATAGTCGATATTGGACTTGCTCCAGCCATGAACCGTCCTTGTAGAGAGTGACCACCTGATCAAAGTTCCCTAGTGACATATTGGCGCCCATTAACCCAAGCATAAGGATACTCAAAATTGCGATGACATGTACGCTGCCAATCACTCTCATCGTGATAGATATGGCGCGATCGCCACCACGAATAATTAAGGCGGCAATCATGCCTGTTATGCCGTAGCTCATTAAGATGTCATACTCCATTACGAGAATAAAATGAAGCAAGCCCTCCAATAGCAAAACAAGAAGCACCCACATATAGACGCCCGGCCAGGCCTTGCCCACACGCTTCGCCTGCTGATACTTCATTTCCATGCCTACTCCGAACATGATCGTTAATAAGCCGAGCATCTTGCCATTTACGAAAAATAATACGATCATGCGGAGCAGATCATCGAGCTTCCACCAGCCCGTATACGCGTACGTGGTGAGATAAGATAAATCTCCTAGATGTGCAAATATCCAAATATTTGTCCCCAATGTGCCTAGAATTGCAAATCCCCGCAAAATATCGAGCAGACGGATTCTCTCCTGACGTTGTTCCACATGTACTCATCCTTCCCTCATATTCATCATGCAGCTTTATTGTAGTGGGGAAGAGGGGCGGTGGAATATTCACAGCTGTAAAGGAATTAGGATGACAGGTGTCATATTGTTCGAATTTGGATAGCAAGGAATATTGTTGCGCAGGATAAGGCTACAGGATTTTGAAAGAAGGAGATAGCCGCCATATGGATCATATGATTTTTCAGGTTGGAACCGCCTTGCTGTTAGTTACCGCCGCCTCGCTAATCGCTGGGAAACTAAAGTTTTCGATCATTCCTTTCCTCATCGTTCTCGGAATGTTGGTCGGACCGCATGCTCCAGTGATCGGCTTGTTCGACTTAACCTTTATAGAGAGTCAGTACATAATAGCTTTTCTCGGGCGGATGGGAGTACTATTCCTGCTCTTCTACATTGGTCTAGAGTTCTCGGTTTCGAAGTTAATTAAGTCTGGGCGCAATATAGTATTTGGTGGTACCGTATATGTCGTACTGAACTTTGTGCTGGCAATGGCTTACGGATTTTTAGTTAATTTTCCGCTGTATGAAACGTTAATCATTGCAGGGCTGATGTCTGTATCCTCCACTGCCATCGTAGCCAAGGTTTTGGTCGATCTTAGACGTACAGGCAACTCCGAAACAGAGCTGATATTGGGCATGATTTTGTTCGATGATCTCTTTCTGGCCGTGTTCTTATCCGTTATGTCCGGCCTTCTGCTTGGGGGGGCCACATCTATTGGCGGAGTTCTGCTCTCCGTAGGGATTTCCATGGGGTATATGCTCGTATTCTTCATCATCGCAAGAGTGGGGCCGCCAGTATTGAACAAGCTGTTAAATATCACATCGAACGAAATCTTTATTATAGTCGTGTTTTCCCTGCTATTCTTTATTGCCGGGTTCTCGGAAACCCTGCATGTAGCTGAGGCTATCGGTGCGCTCTTATTTGGACTTGCTTTGTCAGAAACAGAGCACAGCAAGCGAATAGAGCATCTGGTTGTTCCTTTCCGGGATTTCTTCGGTGCGATATTCTTCTTCAGTTTCGGTCTAAGCATAGATCCGCTGACGCTGGGTGATGCTGCATGGATGGCTCTAGGGGCTGTGCTGCTCACGGTGGTGTCCAATATGGTTGCAGGCTGGATGGCAGGACGTAAGGCAGGATTATCCTATAAGGCTTCGACGAATATTGGACTTACTATTATGGCGCGGGGGGAATTCACCATTATAGTGGCGAACTTAGGTATATCAGCCGGTTTGATGCCTTTACTTAAACCTTTCTCCGCGCTGTATGTACTCGTGCTGGCTATAGTTGGCCCACTGCTGGCGAAAGAGTCGAAATATGTGTATAGCGGTCTGAACCGCATATTCAAATGGAGCAATACCAAAGAAAAAGCAAACGTACCAAATAAATAGGATTGAAGGGAGATGTCAGGCCATATGGCAACGATAAGGGAAACGGAACTACCGGGTATCGGGAAAAAGTATCAGATGGAAGCTGCGTCGGGGGATAAAGTCGTCGTCGTTATCCATGATGATGGCAGAAGAGAAGTATACCATTTCGAAGATGACGATCCAGAGCAGAGCATTTCCCAAGTGACACTGGAGGATGAAGAAGCAAGACAGCTTGCGTCTATTATCGGCGGCATGAGCTATAAGCCGAAGGCATTGGATACTATCCAAGTGGAACTTGATGAACTCGTCATTGAATGGTGCAAGGTAGGGCCGTCCTTTCCATGCATCAATAAATCCATTGCCGAGCTGCAAATTCGCCAGCGCACGGGAGCAACAATCCTGGCTGCTATTGAAAAAGGAAAGCAGTATATCAATCCCGATCCTGAGGTACAGCTTACGCCCAATATGACACTCGTCATTGCAGGAGAGCGCAAACAAATCAAGCAGCTCAAAGAGCTGCTCGCACAAGGATAACGGATAATTGTAGTCGGAGAGCATCTGCTTGGATAATAGCAGGTGCTCTTTTTTGTTTTGCTGAGATAAGACTAGCTGTGTTTGCCGTGTTTGCTGCCTCCCTCCATTTCTCCTCTAATGATTTGCATGAGCAGATTAGCAGAGGACGACTGCATATATTCCTGGCCGCCTCGCCTCTGCAAGAAGCCGATTTGAATCAGGGGATCGGCGATGTTGACGTCAATTGCTGCGACTTCCTTCATCAGTGGTGTGGTATCCAATACGACGCCCACGGCAGAAGTATTCTTCACAAAGTGTGGAATCGAGGATATTTGACTTACGGTGCTCAAGTTAGGCGATAATTCGAATCTGGCGAAATGCTTTGATAAACGCAGCGAATATAAGCAGTTTGGCCCGCCAGCTATGATCGGGTAATGGAGAAGCTCTTCCAATGGGATATTCTCCTGTCTACACAAAGGATGCGCCTGATCTGCAATGAACGTGATCCTCTCTTGATACAGCGGCTGAAAATAGAAGGGAGACGCGTCGGAAGGCTCGCCGCAGATGGCAAAGTCCAGCTCCTTTTGCAGGATGGATTGGGAAAGGAAATCGGTGTTTCCCGCCACAACGTGACATTGCATGTTCGGCTTATGCGCTCGGAACTTCCGCAATGCGTTCGGTAATACCGTCTCCATCATGGATTCAATTCCTCCAATCCGTACAGACCCAATTTCGTCCTGCTGCAATGCCTTCGCCTGTTCCGAGATATAGTTCCAATGCTGAATGAGACTGTCAATCTCCGCTGCCAGCATGTGGCCGGCACGGGTCAATTCCGCATCCCAGCCTCTGTTGAACAATGGTATGCCCAGCTCTTTTTCCAAGCGTTGAATTTGACTCGTAATGGTAGATTGTGCGTAATTCAGCTTCTCGGCTGCTCGGGAGAAAGTCCCTTCTTCAAGTATGGTTTTGAATGCGGTTAGTTCTTTGAGATCCATTTGCTTGTTGTCACCTCTATCGAAATAATCGAATAAGATCATGATTTTATTCAATTATACAAATGGAATTAGCGGGCGTACAATGGAGGCATCTCAGAGAAGGAGTCGATCGGAAATGCCATTCATTCGAGTTAGTTACATGGAGGAGCAATATGACACCCGCCAACTTGAACAAATCAGTAAGTCAATCATGTGCGCTTTAATAAGGCATTTCAATGTGCCGGAAGATGATTATTTTCAAGTCTTTCATGCCCATAGGGCGGGGGGATTTTTCTACAGCAAGAATTACTTGAATGTTGAACGGAGCGATGGCTTGCTCTATATCCATATCACACTTAAATCGGGGAGGACGGAACAGCAGAAAACAAGCTTTTATGCGATGCTGGCTGAGGAGTTGTCGAACACGGTGAGTATAAGAAAAGAAGATGTATTTGTTGTGCTTGTTGATAATGAATTCGATGATTGGTCGTTCGGCAATGGCATTGCTCAAATGCTGGATCGTCAGACAAAGAGGGGTGAATGGCATGGCACATCGAGCAATTAAACCGCATGTAAGCGAGTCGTTAAGAGAATTAGCTCCGGCATTTGTTGATTATTCGGAGAATGTGTTGTTCGGAGACCTGTGGCAACGGGAGCAATTATCGCTGCGGGATCGGAGTCTGATTACGATTTCTGCGCTAGTTGCGGGCGGATTGATGGAACAGCTACCTTATCATTTGCGACTCTCGGTAGAGAATGGACTGCAGCAGGAAGAAATCGTGGAAGTGATAACACACCTTGCGTATTATGCAGGCTGGCCGCGTGCAGCTTCGGCGCTGCAGGTGGTAGAGGCGATCTTCGGGAAAATGGCGTAATCATGGATAGAGAAAGCACAGCACTAGCGAATAGCTAAGTACTGTGCTTTTTACGTTCAATATTGCTGAATTACGAATTCTGTAACTCCAAAGGCAAAAATGCATAATCTCCGTCTCTTACGATTTCGCATTTGCGAACCGGAATCGGGTGCTTAAATAGAGGGCCGTCGATCACGGTCGTATGGAACTCTCCGCCTTCACCACATGGATCAATTCCGCGTGCGAGAAGCTCCTCCACGAACTCGTGAGTCAGCACACGTCCTAAATCTTCTTCCTTCATGCCCTTCGACAGATTGACTGTCACCAGCATCGTAACAAATCCAAGATTGATGAATTCCTGAACTGCCCCCAGATGATCCATTTCCCAGAGCGGCATTCCTAAGCCTAGCCCTGCATTCTTCGTTACTCGATCATGCCAGCAGCCGTGTTCCGGTACATCCAAGTCCCCCGTCACTAGCACTTCTGCACCTTGCTCCTTCGCATGTGCTAACAGCCCCATAAAGACAGACTCATAGTCCGTCCAGCTTGCCGCACCTGCAAATATAGGCAGCCCGATGGCCTCGGCTTGTGCACGGATAAGCTCAGGCGGCATGCCGTGGGAGCGGGAACGCTTGCCCTCTTCTTCAAGCATGACAATTAAGCCGACTGCTTCTCCGCCCTGCATGGCCTTATAAAGTGCCAATGTACTATCTTTTCCTCCGCTGAAGGAAGCAATAAATTTATGTCCGTGAGCACCGTTTTTCCAAGTTGTTGCGTCTGTCATGGTTGTACGCTCCTTTGTTGTATGCATGGTAGATATGGCTCGGTTGATAAAAGAATGTCGCACGACATGTGTTTTATATTTGGATACTTTATTTTAACACTATTACGTGTGAAGGAATATGCGCAATGCAATAGTAGGCGTTTCCGATTTTAGGCATGAGAACCTTCGATGGAGACCGCCTTTTGATTGCAATTATAGTAAAATGGTAGGATGAACCAAGTTGAGGTGATAGAGATGATATATAATCTTGAAGCGTTACAGAAAGCGCACCAAGCGGGGAAGAAGCTCAAGTACTTATTCTTCTGGGGGCATACGCCTCCTGCTGACGGAAGCATCAATCAGAGCTGCTTCAGCCAATGGTGGACAGCTAGCTTTACAGTAGATGGCCATAAATATAGCTGCACGGAGCAGTATATGATGGCAGAAAAGGCAAGGCTGTTCGGTGATAACGAGATGTTGGAAGCCATTATGAACGCGAAGCACCCGAAGCAAATGAAGGCGTTCGGACGTGCTGTGAAACGTTTTGACAACGAGGTGTGGAGCCGCGAATGTTATGACATCGTGAAGCGAGGCAACTTCGCGAAATTTTCGCAAAATGAGGAACTGTGTGCGTTTCTCAAGGCGAGCAAGCAGCGGATTTTAGTGGAGGCAAGCCCAGTTGACCGCATCTGGGGTATTGGAATGGCTAAGGATCATCCAGATGTGGAGAATCCGATGAAATGGCGTGGCGATAATTTGTTGGGATTCGCTCTAACCGAAGTGCGAGATCAGTTATTGGCGAATGGAACGGAGTGACGCCGCCACAGCCAAATAGGCTGCCCCTAATGTTAGAAGGCAGGGGGCAGCCTATTTACTTAACCGTTAGTGATTCTCCTTGTCAACCATAACGATAGATTGCCCACGATACATACATGCGGAGCTCCATTTTTATCGTAGTACCGGTAAGGCGAGCGCATATATCCCTGCCATGTAGTTCGTATGCGGCTTATGCATCGTTGCGGCGCGATTCATTCGAATTCCCTCCTCACTTATTTAAACCCGGTTAATGCTGAGCCAGACTGCATGAAATATTTCTGCCCGAAGAAGTAGAGGACGATCATCGGCAGTGTCATAATGGTGGAGGCGGCCATGAGCTTCTCCCACTGTGCCCCATGATCCTGCTGGAAGCCTTGCAGGCCAAGCGTTATCGTCCATTTGGCTGAATCGTTCAAATAAATTAGCGGCCCCATAAAATCCACGTACGCCCATACGAAAGAGAACAATGCCACGGTAACGAGGGCGGGCTTCAGGATTGGCAGAATAATTCGGATATAAATTCGAATCTCAGAAGCCCCATCTATCTTAGCCGCCTCAGACAGTTCTGTCGGTATACCCATTAGAAATTGCCGCAACAGGAAGATAAAGAAGGGCGCCCCGAAGAAAGCTCCGATCGTTAACGGCAAAATCGTATTCACCCACCCAAGCTTTGTGAAGATGATATATTGCGGGATCAACTGAACCTGTGCGGGTAAAATCATCGTGGCAACAACGATCGAGAAGATGATGCCGCGCCCTTTCCACGGTATTCTTGATATGGAATACGCAACAAGCGGCGCTGCGAATAATTGTCCGATAATATTGACGGTACAGATGATGAGCGTGTTGGTCATATACCGGGCGAAGGGGATGGTTTCTAGGGCGGCTGCATAGTTGGACCATTGGAAAGTGTCCGGCAGTAGGTTAGGCGGAAGCTGGAAGATCTCATCCGGTGTCTTTAGGGAGGTCATGACCAGCCATAGAAACGGAAATAGAAACAGAAACGAGAATAGAATAAGCACGGCATGCGGCAAAATCGATTTTCGAAGCTTCGCGGCCACGTCAGTCACCTCCGTAATAGACCCAGCGTGCCGAGGTCTTCATGAGCACGAATGTAATGAACAGGACAAGGATGAATAAAATCCAGGCAAGAGCAGAGGCATAGCCCATTTTCAAGTACACGAATGCTTCTTGATACAGATTAACTGCATAGAACAGCAGGGATTGATCCGGCCCGCCGAGTGATTTGCCCCCGTCTACTTTCCCGCCAGCCAGGATGTACGATTCCGTGAAAATCTGAAATGATCCGATCAAGCCCATAATGAGCTGGAAGAGGATAATAGGTGACAGTCCGGGAATGGTGATGTTCCAAAATCGATGCCACCAGTTCGCCCCATCAACTTGAGCCGCTTCGTAATATTGCATCGGCACGCCCTGCAAGGCAGCGAGGAAGATGAGAGCTCCTGCACCGGTTCCCCATAAGCTCATGAGAATTAATGAGGGCTTCGTATACTGGGGATCCAGCAGCCAAGCGGGATCGGGGAGTCCTAAGGAGCGTAGTAGGGTATTGATTAAGCCAAAATCCGGGTTCAGCATCCACGTCCATAAGAGGGCGCTGGCGACGATCGGAATGACGGAAGGCAAATAGAAAATCGTCCGATAATAGTTGATTCCCTTCACCTTCGTATTCAACAGCAGGGCAATCAACAGGGAGACAATAAGCGTAATAGGCACAGCAATGAAGGTCATGAACAAGGTGTTGCGAAGTGAACGATAGAAGCTCTCGTCCTCAAATATTTGCTTATAGTTATTCAATCCAACCCACTTGGGCGAGCTGAACAGATCATACTCTGTCAGGCTGAAATATAAGGAACTGAAGAACGGATATACCGTAAAGGCTAGAAACCCGATAATCCATGGGGCAGCGAACGCTAGACCGAGGAGGAAAGTATGCCGCTCCTTCTTCGACCAGCCTCTCTTCTGCTTAGGTGGGGCAATGGATGAGGAGACGTTCATCTTGAGTGCCCTCCTTTCGTCAACAAATACGTAAATCGGCTCTGGCTTTGCTGCAAGTAGCCGGATGCGAAGGCCATAATCTACACAACTTTTATTTCACAAGCGGCTGAATCTTGTCTTTCACCTTCTTCAAGCCTTCTTCCATGCTTACGGTACCCCTCAGAATGGCATCAACCTGTACGGCGAACTCCGCAATATACTCGTTGGCGAAGGAAGTGGCTGGGAAAGAGCGCAAGTTCTGGCTCGTGGAGTAATCCAAGAACTCCTTGAACCCTGGCACATCATTATAGGCGGGATTCTTCAATGCAGACAGCTTCGTCGGCAAATTCCCAATCGCTGCCGTGAATTCGGCCATCTGCTGCGGCTCTGTCATCCACTTCAGGAACTTCCAAGAAGCATCCGGATGCTTTACACCCTTCGGGATGTAGAATACGCTTGTCGTTACATTGCCTGGGTTCTTCAGCTCTGGGTGATTCTCGTCGTAAGGAATAGGGGCGATGCCGTAGTTGAGAGTAGGAGCGAACTGCTTAATAAAGGTTGGCAGCCACTCGCCGTCAATCGTCATGGCATACTTGCCGGAGAAGAACGGATTCTGAGCGGACATATATTGCCCGAGACCGGAAGAGAAACGATCTAGATTAGCTGAGCCGTACTGATCCCAGATGCCCTTGGATAGTTCGAGCGCAGCTTTGACCCCAGCATTGTCGGGTGTTACCTGCTTCGCAGCCACATCGTAGAACGAGCCATTGTACGCATTCGCGAAGGTGTACGTATCCATTCCCGGCCATAATCCGAGCCGTTGCAGGCGGCCTCCATTCTCCACAATGCTAAGTGCCTTGATGTACTCCTTAAGTTGACTGATCGTCTCCGGCGGCCCGTTGAAGCCAGCCTCCTTCAAAATATCTTTGTTATAAAACAGCATCGTTACGTGCATGGCAATCGGTATGGCATATGTGTTACCGTCGTGCTGGGAAGTGCTGATCGCAGCGGGAACGAAGTCTTTCATATCAACGCCGTCTTTAGTGATGTAATCATCAAGCGGCATCATGGCCCCGCGAAGTCCCCAGGGCACTACATTTTGCCCGAATTGGGACGCGATATCGGGAGGATTGCCTCCCGTGATGGCGGTCAACTGCTTCTGATAATCACTCTGGGACAACCCCTTCACCTGAATATCCGGATTGGCAGAGTTCCACTTGGCAATCAGCTTCTCCAGCGCTGCTGCCTCCGGCCCAGTCCATCCATACCAGAAGCTTAGTTCTACCTTGTCCTTGGAGGATGAATTGCCAGACGCTCCTTCTTCGCTGGAGGTGTCCCCCCCAGAACAACCTGCAAGCATGGAGAACGCGAGAATGAATGCAAGACACCACATCAACGGCTTTCTTTTCATGACTTTTCCCCCTCCATCATTCAAAAATGTATACTTCCGCTCTTCCTATTACACAGAGTGTGCGCGTAGGGAATGCTGCCTGAAGCACCTGGAAGTGTTCAAATATCGTCGTCAATTTCCCTCCCTTCTGGGCTTGGAGTATTCCCATGGTAGCATGTATGCGCTTTATTTTGATTTCATTTTCGTGTGCAAAAGTGGGATTATCGTATGCGTGGCGTGCCTGGCTCCTGCTGGATCGCTTGCTTGCGGTAGGAGGTAGGGGAAATGCCGGTGTATTTCTTGAAGATGCGGCAGAAATAAGAAAGTTCGTTGAATCCGATCGCATAGCAGACATCGGTAACGGACAGTTCGGGCTGCTTCAACATCGTAAGGGCATGAAACATGCGAAGATCCGCTAGGTAACGATTGAATGTCTTGCCTGTCCATGCTTTGAATATGCTGCAGAAGGTGGAGCGGGACAATTTCGCTAGCGAGCAGAGCGTGTCCAAATGAAGGTCCTCATGATAGGCTGCATGGATATAATCGATGACCCCTGTCATAATCGAGCGATATTTCTCGGTTTTCTCGTATCCCTCCTGCACAAGATCCTTGTTAATTTCCCGGATGAGCATCGAGAGGAGGAGAAGCAGGTTGGATTTCAGTACGATTTGGAAGAAAGGGGATCGCCGCTCATATTCGGCAAGCATTTCTTTAAGCACATGACGGACGCGCATTTCCGTAATGTGTTCGAGTGTAATTTTTGATTGTATGCTATCATCGCCGCTGAGGAAGTATTCCAGATAGGCAACATCGAAAAAGAGGGGTTCCATCGGTTTCTCCTCGAAGCGCTCGTTAATAAAAGAAGGCATAAACTCACAGCCGTAGATCTCAATGTTCTGATCAGGGGGAATATCAATACTGTGCAAGGTATATGGGGGGATGACAAAAATATCACCCTGTTCAATCTCGAATTGCCGATTGCTGACGGTATGCCGGAAAGCCCCTTTTGCCACATACCAAATTTGAAAATAGTCGTGGCAGTGATAGGTCAGACTATGCTGCCTGTACAGCCTGTACATTTTGCAGGGCAAGTCTTCGAGCATTTCCATTTTGGATGTGAAGTAGATAATGCCTGAATGAGTCCATTTCCCAATGTCGGCTGCTTTCCACTGAATATCCAATGCCGTTCACTCCTTTGCATCTTGTAAATGGGGATCGTCTGAAGAGAATGCCATTCCATCAAGCATGCTAGTCAGTTAGCTGTAAGATGCAAATATCCTCCCGCAGAAGAAGTGCAGGAGGATATTTATCTTATTGCAAGTATATTCGCGTGCCCCTCGTAACCTTGACTGCGTTTCACAGATTACAGGGTTTGTCCGCTGTCTACCGTGATGATTTGCCCCGTCATCGCTTCTTGCTCCAAGGCGGAGCAGATGAACTGAGCTATATCTTCTGGTGTGGAGATGCGCTGCAGCAACAGATTCGGAGCCAGACGCTGCATCCGTTCTTCCTGACCAAGCCACCATCTTGTTGCTACCGCCCCCGGAACGACGCAATTGACCCGAATGCTGGGTGCAAGCGCTCGTGCTAAGGATTTGGTCAAGCCATGAACTGCCGCCTTGGATACCGCATAGGGAAGGGAAGAGCCGAGTCCCGTCTGTCCAGCTATACTGCCGACGTTGACGATCGCACCACACTGCTTCTCCTTCATATAAGGTGCGGCGGCCCGCGCACAGTAGAACATCCCCTTCACATTCACACCGAACATCTCATCCCATATGTCCTCCGTTGCAGCGTCGAGATTCTCCATCGGAATATGCTTCGTAATGCCTGCGTTGTTTACCAGTACATCAATCGTCCCGAAGGCCTGCACAATCTTATCAACCATTGCTCTAACTTCATCATCTTGCGAAATATCAGCTTGAACCGCTATGGCGCGCCCGCCACTTGCACGAATGAGTTGTACGGTTTCTTCTGCATCGGCCTCGGAACGCGAGTAGTTAATGGCAACCGCTGCTCCACGCTTTGATAGAGTAAGAGCGACCGCCCTGCCAATTCCGGTGCCTCCACCCGTTACGACTGCCACTTTATGCTTCAAATTCATACGTATTCTCCTCTCCCTGTTCATCCTATGTCCATTGTATCGGATGCCTATCTATCTGTATAATTGAATGATATGAAGAGATGATTCAATAATATTGAACTTATGAGCAGGAGTACGCTAATGGATATCAAAACATTAAAAACATTCCAGTGTATCGTTAAATACGGAAGCTTTAACCGTGCAGCAGAGGAAATGAACTACGCACAATCTACCATTACGATGCAAATACAGAAGTTGGAGAAGGAGATGGGCGCACAGCTTTTTGACCGAGGAAAAACGATTCAACTAACAGAGGCAGGCAGAATGTTCTACGAACAGAGCCTGGATATTGTACATCGCATGGAACAGCTGCAGATCAATATTGCGGATATGAGCAACGGGGAAGCAGGATCAGTCCGCATTGGCGTAACGGAACCGACGGCTAGCCATCGGCTGCCTATTCAGATCGCACAATTCATGAACAACTATCCGAGGATTCGTATTGCTGTAGAAATTGCGAGCACGCCTGTATTGGCGGAGAAGCTGCTTCGCGGCGAAATTGATTTTGCGATTTGCTCGTCTCCAGAGGTAGGCACCGATCTTCACTTTGAACCGCTATTCGTAGAGAAGTTTGTTCTGTTATTGCCAGAAAATCATTCGCTCACTGCACGCAATACCATTCAACTGGCAGATATCGAGGGGCATCGCTTATTGATCACAGCAGCGACTTGTCCGTATCGCAAAAAGCTTGATTTCATCCTGCGGGAAGCCGGACAGTTATCTATGGACACCATGGAGATTGGCAGCATGACGGCACTGCAGCATTACGTACAAAGGGGGCTAGGAATTGCCTTAGTCCCAAAAATAATGGTGAACCCGATACCAGAAGGGACAACTGTACGAGCGATAGACGGAGTCGAAGTGGACATGCTGTCCGGCATGCTTAGTAGATCAGGGGAACATCCGTTAAAGTGTGCAGCCGCAAATATATATCGGTTTTTGGAGAGGGAACTTCGCCAGAACTGATGTGGACGAATGTTTAGCTTATCTGTAACAAGTCTGCAAAACGTTGAAATTATTGTTAAGGAGTTAATATTTATTGACTAACAATAAATACTGATCTACAATGGGTCTCAAATCCATAGAAAACGGAAGTTGAGGCTGGGGAAATGAAAACATCCATGAGTTCAAGAGTTGTGAACATCATTGTGGCATGCGGTATTGTGTTAACCTTGCTCGCGCTTTTGGCGACTCCTTTACTGCTGACCGCCTTTTTGAAGAGTGCCTATTCGATTCTAGATCAGGACATGGTGACGGTGATTACGAGCAGTATCTATTTATGCGCGGTGCCGTTTGTGATGGCTTTATTTCAGCTCAAGAAACTTAGTAAAATAGCGGTAGGCGGCAATCCGTTCACCTATCATACCGCAAAGGCATTGAAAGTCATTGCAGTCTGTGCATTTATTGAGATTATCTTGTTCAATGGTTGTTCCGTATTTTTGATATACGCTTACGATCTATTCTTGTATGCGGCGACTATCGTCCCGATGGTAGTCGTAACGTTCATTGCGCTAACAGGTGGGTTATTGAGCTTAACCTTGGCTCAGTTGTTTGAGGAGGCTGCGAGAATCAAGGAGGAAAACGATCAAACGATATAAAGCGAGGTTATAGTTGTGGCAATTATCGTGAATCTGGATGTAATGATGGCCAAGCGGAAGATGAGTTCAACCGAGCTCTCGAAGCAATTGGGCATCACGATGGCTAACCTGTCGATATTGAAGACGAATAAAGCGAAGGCGGTACGCTTCTCTACACTCGATGCACTATGCAAAATTTTAGACTGTCAGCCCGGCGATATTCTCGAATATGTTGAGGATGAAGAAGAGCAGGGAGACAGCTCGGACACCTAAGAAGTGCGGGATATCCGTCAATAAGCTGAACACCACAAAAAGCAATCAACAGCCGTCCGAATGGCCTCGGGGCAAGTGGATTGCTTTTTTTGTTTGTTGTCTGTTATTGTACCGTCACAATCGTAACGCCTTTCATCACATTGGCGGGCTTATCCTTGTTATACAGCCAATAGGAAGGTGTATCCGCAATCTGTTGAATTCGCAGGAAGAATGCTGACTGCGGCAGTTGATCGGATTGAATGATAAGCATATTGCCGTCGACAGAAATAAGTTCTGGTGGAAGGGGGAGCTCTGCCTTGCCCGTTACAATGCTCACACTGCCGGGACGCTTGGCGGAAGCTTCATCAATCCGCTTTTGAAACGATATCACGACCTTGTCTCGCTGTGGTCTGGCGACCGCAGTCGGAACAGGGGCTTCGTCGTACATATACTTGCCGAGATGATATTCATAGGCAGTCCAAGTAGAGAACCCCATGTCCTGTGCTACCTCGCCGAATTCTTGAAGCCAGCTGCGATCCTTCACCATTGACAGGGTAGAGCCAATATCGGCCTGCACACCTAGCGGGATGTTCGGATGGACGGCACGTATCTGATCCACGAAGTTCTGGTAGCTGCGAATATACTGTGGCGGCAGCTTGCTCTGCGGCTTCATCCAATCTGGCCAATGCGTTTGCAGGAAGTGAAGGTCAGGCTGAACGGCCGAGATCATCGCCGCAGCATCGAGCCCTTGCAGCTCGCGGAGCTTGGCAACAGAGTCAGGTCCGGCGTCTATCGCCAGCGACCAAGTAGCCACTAGGATGTCGCATCGGGCTTCTCGTACTCCGCCTTCTCCGTTCATGACCTCATTCAGGAAGCTGTTCACCGCTTTGACGCGAAAATCGATCCAATCCTGATATAGCGCCTTATTGGTCAGATAATAGTCTGGATCGCGTGGATTGGTGAAGTTCGGTATGCGTGGGTGCCCGTACTGTTCCTTGAATGCCGCTTGGGCAAGGGGGCCAACATCGCCGTATACACCACGCTTAATTCCGTCCCATTCAGGGAAATACGGTTCTGCTACCTCGATCCCGTCAAAAGGATAATCGCGTACCAATTGGGCGAGCTTCTGCTTCTTCCATTGGACATAGTCCTTACTATGCGGGGAGAAGCGATAGTAACCGTCATTCACAGGCTTCAGCAGTTCCATTTGCCAGCTAGGCCATTCCGGAGGGAATCCCTCTACGGAGTAAGATCCGTTGCCGAGTACAAGCGCCCATACGTACAACCCTCTCTGCTTGAATGCCTCAATGAGTTCACGATTGACGTTGTTTTCGTTGACGACGAAATAATGGACGCCCACAAAGCCATTTTGGATAATCTCATCAGCAATGCTGGCTGCCGAGCGATCTTGATAATAGCGGAAAGTCGGATCTACCTGGATCGTAGGCCCTACAAGGGCAGGGGAATGTTGTTTCGCAAGTGGTGAGCAGGGATGCAGCTTCTGCTTGGGCGATGTATTCGTGATCGATGACAGTAAGATGGGAGGAGGTAAGCGATCCGTAAGGGAACCGGTTAATCCGAAATTGCGAAACGAACGAAATGAAAACATCACAATACCTCCTCTTATGCCAGCTTCTTGCTGCATTACCTCTGCCTCATGTTGAACCAGAGCCTACTGTGGCTCAATTATTATTGTTACTTTATAACGAATTGGTTCATGAAATGCAAATTGTCCATTTCACTTTTCACTTGCATTACGAATGGACAGCAGCGCAAGGGAGCTCAATCCATTCATACGGCTGCTGCAATGCTTTCATTCCATTTTCAATAATGGAAATAATCATAATTGTCTGCTCAGACGGAACAGTCGCATGACCAGACTCGAAGAAAGCAACCAAGTCGCGGGCGAACAGCTGGAAGAAGTCCGATTCCACCTTCAAGATGCGGCTGCTGCCTGAGTGATATTTTACTGCCATCGTAAATGGGCATTCGTCGCCAAGATGGCGAACTGTCGCTTGCCTGCCATCCCCGAATTCAATCAGCAGCGCAGGGGCTGTCTTCGTTCCAATAGACATTACTCGCTTCGCGTCTGCTCCCATCAGCGAAACAATCGGTTCGATCTGATGAATGGAGTAGTTATGAAATGCACCAGGCCCCAAGCTGGCTATAACCTCAATCCCATCACGGTCTGCTTCGGTATATTCCGCTGAATATCGCAGGGCCGATGAGGAGTATAGCGGCGTGCCGTGCTTAGCAGCATGTTCGAACAATCGAATGGCCGCAGCCCGATCAGGGGCGAACGTCTTATCGATATACGTCGGCTTGCCAGAAGCCAGCGGCAGCTCAGCAAGGATTTCGTGCTGCTCTGGATGGTCAGGGGCGAGCACGATTAGGTAATCACTCTGCGCGACAACTTGCTCAATGCTGTCCAATAGCTGAACACCATGCTTCTCCGCCCATGCAGCATTGCTGAGCCCATGTTCCGAATCCTTCAGGCCATAGGCATAGGCGACCTCCATGGTTCCTTCAGAAGCATTGCGAATCCATGCTGGATAATTATTGGCATGCCATTCGTCTAAGTAATAATCGATAAACCCGATCTTCTTCATGCGAACGAACCTTCCTTCGCGAACGAGATTTCCCTTCTTTGTTCGGATGAATCGTAAATAGCTTGCAGCATCTTGGCAGTCAGAATAACCGTATCAATATGGGAAGGCAGCTTCTCGCCGGATTTAATACAGGAGATGAAGCTGTCAATCTCGTTCTGGAACATATCTGTCTTATTGAACTTCGGCGTGCTCTCCATCAGAGCCCCATGCTTCGCGCTGTAGATCGTGAAGTCTGCGCCGTACTGCAGGCGGATGCCAGCCTTATCGCCTAGGAAGTCGATGTACATTTCATCCACGCCAATGTTTTGAGCCCAAGCGCCATTGACTGTAATGGAAGGACCGGAAGTGCGGATCATTGCCGTTACAAAGTCATCTACATCGTACGTGCCTGCATAATTCGGAGGCCCTGCCCACATGTTGATGTAGGAGTAGTTCTCCATATCCGTGCCCAGCTTGCTATAAGCCTGACCGGTCACGGTCTGCGGATCTGGATCGCCCGTGCAGTACATCACGATATCGAGGAAATGTACGCCCCAATCAATGAGTGCGCCGCCGCCGGCAACAGCCTTGTTCGTGAAGTCCCCGCCAAGACCAGGGATCGAACGCTGGGAGCGGAAGCTGACGTAAACATGGTACAGTTCGCCCAAATCGCCGTCGGCAATCATCTTTTTAATAATATTCACGCCAGTATTGAACCTATTTACGACCCCGATGTTCAGCGTCATGCCTGTTTCATGCTGCACCTTCTGCATCTCCAGTGCCTCTGCATACGTTCTGGCAGCTGGCTTCTCGCACAGCACATGCTTGCCTGCGCGCATGCAATCAATCGCGATGGAGGCATGGCAATAGTTCGGTGTACAGATGGACACAGCTACGACTTCCGGATCATCCAGAATGATATGATAATCCTCAATTGCTTCCCCACACTCGTACTTCTCGACAGCTTGCTCTGCCCGTTCCTTACGAATATCGCAGAAATACTTAATCTCTACCTCTGAATTCGCCATATAAGACGGGATGTGGGCACTGTTGGCAATCGTCCCGCAGCCGATAATGGCAACAATCGTTTTACTCATATCGAATCCCTCCAAGGTATGGGGCCAGTAAGGAACTAGGCCGAATTAGTTCTAGTGACTTGCGAAATAAGTACTCCCATGGTAGCATGTATGCGCTTTAATTAATTTGACTTTCGTATATAAAATTGGGATTATTGTTCGATTTTCGAGTAGGGATCGCCTCAATCTACGTCTTCTACATAGCTACTGCAATGGGCGTGCATATTTTACAGATTCCGGACAAATCCCATATATAGTGGAATCCTTGCCATCAATCCCATATACTTAGAGCTTACTGATTTGAAAATATAGAATGAATGGAGTTATGAAACATGTCTAATTTGCCTAACTGCCCTTCCTGCCAATCGGAATATACGTATGAGGATCGCAATATGCTGGTATGCCCGGAATGCGGGCACGAGTGGTCTGCGAATGCAGATGCTAGCCATTCGGAAGATGACAAGGTCATTCGCGATGCGAACGGCAATATATTGAACGACGGAGATACGGTATCTGTCATTAAGGATTTGAAGGTAAAGGGAAGCTCTTCCGTGATCAAAATCGGAACAAAGGTGAAAAATATTCGCCTTGTTGACGGCGATCATGATATTGATTGCAAAATCGATGGCTTTGGCGCAATGAAGCTGAAGTCTGAATTTGTAAAAAAGATATAAGCGAGCTATGCGAAAATGTAAAACCCACCTAGACAACTGTCACAGGTGGGTTTTATTGTATCCGCTATTCAATTTGCAAGATTGAAATTGGGCATCGCTGAGCGACGAGGGGGTCACGCTGACAACGTTGTTCTTCGTATGCTCAGCTTTCGGACATGATACCGCCATTTACATGAAGCACCTGACCTGTGACATAGGAGGAATCATCGGAAGCTAAATAAATATAAGTTGGTGCAAGTTCAAATGGCTGTCCGGCACGCTTCATTGGAGTATCGCGCCCAAAGGTCGAGACATAGTCAGCTGAGAAACTGGATACGGTAAGCGGCGTCCATATCGGGCCTGGAGCGACAGCGTTGACGCGTATGCCTTTATCAACAAGCTGCAGTGACAATGAACGTGTAAAGGATACGACGGCTCCTTTGGTAGAGGAATAATCAACTAGCAAGGGGGCGCCTGCATATGCGGTTACAGAAGCGGTTGAGATGATGGAGCTTCCCGGCTGTAGATGAGGGAGGGCGGCTCTGGTCAAATAAAACATTGGGAAGATGTTCGTGCGGAACGTATTTTCCAGCTGTTCGTCAGAAATGCAGAGCAGACTTTCCTGAGGGAACTGAACGCCCTGGTTCAGCACAAGCACATCGAGCCGACCATAGTGTTCGATTGTTCTGCGGACGACCTCTTGGCAGTGTGCTGGCTGACGGAGATCGACTTCAAGCAGCAAGCATCGAGCTCCATAGCTTTCGACCATTTGGCGGGTTGCCTCTGCATCCACACGCTCATATAGATAGGCGATCGCAACGTCTGCCCCTTCTTTGGCAAAGCCGATGGCAACAGCACGTCCGATGCCGCTGTCACCACCAGTAATAATCGCTACCTTGCCCGCCAGTTTGCCGCTGCCCTTGTAGCCTGGATTATCGGATATTGGCAGAGGGTGCATCAAATATTCAAGTCCTGGCTGCACATTCTGATGCTGCGGCGGGAAGGTAAGGGGGACTTGGCGACATTGCGTTTCATAGCTGTAATAAGGAATCATCGGAATCATGGCAAGACATCCTCCTGTAGCTTCATAAACTTACAGGCAGGATATTCGCCTACTCCTAAATTGGTGCTTCGGAAGTACGATCGTGACACATGGCGGAGACTTTATTGTGCAAACGGAATGCGAACATGTTATACAAACAAGAGACTTGTCCCATCGAACACATCTTCCTAGTTCTATAATTAACGTAGGAATAGTTTGTACCTGTGCGAGTTTGGCAAATAATAAACAAGCACAAGTCGGTTACGCTCATGGACCTGTCAGAAGGGAGATGGTATAATACGAGGTAGAACAACAGGTTGAGGTGGCAATTATGGCAACGGCAATTTCTTTTTTTGCAGGTGCTGGTGGACTCGATACAGGCATTCACCAGGCAGGCTTCGATATTAAACTATCACTTGAAATAGAACCTATATTTTGCGAGACGCTTCGGGCAAACTATCCGGATATGAATGTGGTCGAAGGCGATATTTCGGACTATTCTCGGGAGCGCATCTATCGAGAGGCAGGCTTGGATGAGGGGCAGGACATTGATCTCATGTTCGGCGGCAGTCCTTGTCAATCATTCAGCACGGCGGGCAAAAGGCAGGCATTTGAAGATCCGCGCGGCAATGCGATGTTGAAGTTCGCGCAGCTGGTGGAGGAGACACGCCCCAAGGTATTTCTATTGGAAAATGTGCGCGGACTGCTGTCTGCTTCATTGAAACATAGACCACTGCGCCAGCGGGGAGAGGAGCATGCTCCGCTTGAACCGGAGGAGATGCCCGGCAGTGCGCTCACACATTTGCTCCAGCATTTCCATGAATACAATGTGACCTTTGAACTGCTGAAAGCAGCTGATTACGGGGTTCCTCAGTCGAGGGAGCGGGTATTCTTTGTCGGCGTACGCAAGGACTTGAGTACAACATATGCGTTTCCCGCCAAGACACATGACGCTGAGGGCGGCGAAGGGCTGGCGAGATGGGTGAAGCTTGGAGATGTTTTGCGCGACTTGAACGTAGAAGAGCATCATTACCCTCGGTATTCACCGGAGAGATTGTATTACATGCACATGATTCCGCAGGGTGGAGGCAACTGGCGAAGCTTGCCCGAGGAGTTCGTAGAACTGGCTATGGGCGGCGCCTATGAATCAGGCGGAGGCAAGGTAGGCTTCTATCGGCGCCTATGGGTCGATCGGCCAGCCCCAACGCTGCTGACCTCGCCCATTCAGAAGAGTACGAATCTCGGACACCCGTATGAGGATCGTCCGATAAGCATTGAGGAATACATTGCCCTGCAAGAATTCCCGAAGGAATATCATGTAGCAGGCACATTATCTCAGCAATATACGCAGATTGGAAATGCAGTTCCCGTTCGTCTTGCAAGAGTGCTGGGCAGTTCGATTATGCAGCTGCTTGAGCGCATTACAGAGATACAAGAAGCGAATTCAATGGAAGCAGCAGCAAGCAGGTAACATGGGTTGCTTATAAGGAATACAAAAGGTGCAGAGATCATTGCTGCACTTTTTTTGTGCATCCATATGTGTAGAAAAATAAGTAGAATCACCTTTCGCGGTTAGGACTTTAAGAGGTTTACATGAATCATTTAATTAACCATATAGGCTGAATGACATGCATATGATACAATAGATGGAACCAATAATTAGGAGGTATACTCATTGATCGGACGTAGCGGAAATCCAACGCTTAATGAAGAAACGTTTGCAAATCAGGGTAACTATGAGAATCAAGAACGAATGACGATCAGCGGTACCGTCAATAAATCGTTCATGGCGCTGGCGCTGCTTGTTGGAGCGGCAGTCATATCGTGGACCATGTTCGCGAATGGATACAATATGAATCCATATTTAATAGGTGGAGTAATAGGCGGCGCGATTCTAGCACTTATTATCAGCTTTGTTCCGACAACGGCCCCGTTCCTTACGCCGATTTATGCGATAGCCAAGGGACTTTTCTTGGGTGCTATATCTGCAAGGTTCGAAGCATGGCAAGGAGGAATCACCCTTCAGGCAGTATTGCTGACAATGTGCGTATTCATGGGCATGCTGCTGGTGTACAGGCTTGGACTAATCAAGGCGACAGACGGATTCCGTAAAGGTATCATTACGGCGACAGCAGGAGTTGCCCTTGTCTACTTGTCCAGCTTTATTTTGGGATTTTTCGGTATTACCATTCCTTATTTGCATGAGAGCTCGCTTATAGGCATTGGAATATCTGTCGTTATTATCATCATTGCAGCATTGAACTTCATTCTTGACTTTAATTTGATTGAAGAAGGTGCGGAGCAGGGCGCTCCAAAGTATATGGAGTGGTATGGTGCATTCGGATTGCTCGTGACGCTTGTATGGCTGTACATTGAGATTATTCGTTTGCTTGCCAAGATCGCTAACCGAGATTAATAGGTCTACTTGTATTTTTAAGCCATTCCTCTCTAGGGATGGCTTATTTCGTTTACTTCTGTAGAGAGAGTAGGCTGACATAAGCTGTTCACTCTTAGGCATATGGGAAGTGCTTTGCTCATTTATAGCTAATATAGGCTCCATTTTCGTTAAATTTATCCCTCGAGTAGAGGAATTCACCCTTGTAGTAGCATCCTGTATCCCTCTACAATGTAAGCAATTAGACCTAGTAGTTATCGAGCCTGCATCACCAGCCACGAGTAGTCTCGGTACTACCGTTATCCATTCTTATATTCACATCCAAATTTACTTTTTCCCGAATAGACATTCATCTTATCCTCATCACCGTATAGGGCAATATCTTCTTACCCAGTTTCGTAAGCGCTTTAATTAATCGAGTCCTCACTCCTTTCGAAAGCGCTTTAATTATTGCCAGACCACACTTTTACAATTTCTCGGTAGCATTCGCCTACATCATGATCATATTTCATTCCGCTTTTGATTCTGGCAAGGAGGTGATCGCTGCCACAATGACTTTGTAATATCCACCGTAACAATTCAAAAGAGGGTTATACCAACAACAGTCAACAAGATACAGCCTCATTTCGCTAACTCCAAGATACGCAGAAGCTTGAATGGTAGGATAGTGCCATTTTTTTAGGCTTGGACAAATTTGAACATGCGGGAGTGTTATGAGATGAAAAAAAGCTTGATGTTGTTAATGATTATCGCCTTGATGGGCATGATGGCTTTGTCTGGTTGCGGTAGTAAAGATGCTGGAAAACCGGCTGAACCAGCGAAGGAGCAGGCAACAACGACAACACCGCAGGAGCCTGCGAAGCAAGAACCTGCTAAAGAGGAGAAGGTTGAAGAATTCTCCATGGTCATTCGTCACATCAACGTCCGTGACACTGCGAAGGCGACGCTGAAGCAGCTGGAGGATGTTGTGGCGAAGACAGAACAGGATGTTCCTGGCTTGAAGTTCAAGTTGGACGGGGTAGAGGATACAGTTAACCGTGACGTGAAGCTGAAGGCGGAAATGTCCGCTGGCACGCAGCCTCCGATCTTCAACCTGTTCGGTGGCGATGACACGGTGAAGTACTCTAAGGCAGGACGTTTGCTTGATTTGACTGGGATTTTGGATGAACTGGGCTTGAAGGATGCATTCTTTAACTTAAGGGAATTTACAGTGGACGGTAAAATTTATGGCCTCCCCGAGGCTGGTTATATTGAAGGCTTCTTCTACAACCAAAAACTGTTCAAGGATGCGGGCGTAGAAGTGCCTAAGACATGGGATGAATTGATCAAAGTGTGTGAAGCCTTGAAAGCAAAAGGTATTACACCAATCGCGTTGGGCTCAGGCGCAGGGGATGGCTGGGCAGCCAACATGCTTGTGAACTCCCTGTTCGTCGGCTTGGGCGGACCAGAGCTGCAAGAAGGCTTTGCTTCCGGAAAGACAAAGTGGACAGATCCAGCAATCATCGAGACATTTAAGCGCATTCAAGATTTCAAAAATAAAGGCTACATTGACCCGAACGTACTTGGTCTCAAGTATCCGCAAGGTCAAGCGAATTTCTACACAGGCAAGGCTGCGATGCTGTTCGATGGCAGCTGGGCAGCAAATGCAATTACAGGAGATACTTCTACAGTGAAGGATGTAGCTGGATTCTTCCGCATGCCTGATGTTGGCGGTCCTGGCGACGGCTTGATCAATGGCGGTTGGTCGAACGGCTATGGCTTCTCCGCTACGCTGAAGGACAATGAGCTGAAGGCCGTTAAAGCATTCATTAAAAACTTATACACGGTCGAGGAACAAAAACGCAGTCTCGTTGAATCCAGCCGTATCCCTGCTATGAAGGGTGTGACCGGTGTCGAGGGTGGTACGGAATTAGTGAAGGCGCTCGGCGAATCGCAAGGCTCTGCAAAAGGTGCATTCCCGGCATTTGATGCGCTCGTACAGAAGAGTGTGAAGGTAACATTGGAGCAAACGGTACAAGAGGTTCTTGGCGGCAAGCTCACGCCTGAGAAGGCAGCTGAGCGTATGCAGCAAGCACAAGAAAAGGGCAATAAGGAAGGGAAATAATCTCGTCGTATTGCATAGTTGGGGGCCGCAGCAGCGCTGTGGTTCCCCTTTCTTATCAGGGTTGATGCGTACGGCTGGTTCGTTAGGCATTACAGCTATTACAGCTATTACAGCTCTGACCAGGAAGAAATAGCAGCTGATCAGGCAGTCTTCATCTATGAACGGACTCCAGCAGGTGTTTTCCTATCATTTTGTCCCGGTTATGGCCCCACGCTCACCGGATAATGGGAGATGTGAATCATGAACAAGATACTCCGGAATCGTGTCGCTTTCTTTCTGTTTGTAGTTCCGGCACTGGCACTTTACATTACGTTCTATTTAGTGCCTCTATTCAAGTCGCTTCAATATTCCGTAACGAGTTGGGACGGCATTACGGAGCCAGTCTTTAACGGATTCGATAACTTCGCCAAGGCATTGTCTGATGAGAAGTTTTGGATCGCGTTCAAGAACAATATTTATTTTGTGTCTTTCTCCGTATTCATTCAGGTACCCATTATTGTGTTCGTCTCCATATTGGTCAGCGATGTAAGGCGGATGCTTGATTTCTACAAGCTGACTGTATTTATGCCGAGTATCCTCTCAACCGCTTCGATTGCGGTTATTTGGCAGTTCATTTATTCTCCCGATGCAGGTCTGCTCAATCAAATCTTGAAAGCAGTCGGCCTCGATACATGGACAAGATTGTGGCTGGGGGATGAGAATACCGCAATGCTGTCCGTACTCGTGACCAATGCTTGGCAATGGACAGGATTCTACATTGTCCTTGTGTTGGCGGGTATATTCGCGATTCCGAAGGAAATGTTGGAGGCTGGAGAAATAGATGGTGCGGTCGGCTGGCGCAAGGCATGGCTGCTAACCATTCCGCTCATTCGCCCAGTCATTGTAGTAACGATGCTGCTCTCCATCACGGGTGCCATGAAGGCGCTGGATATTGTACTCATCATGACTAACGGCGGGCCATTCGGCAGCTCTGAAGTTATGGCGACGTACATGTATCAGCAGGCATATGCGCTTGGCGACTTCGGTTATGCGAATGCCATTGCGATCATCATTACGGTATTTACCGCAATTCTCTCGCTCATTTACCATATCATTAACAAGAAGACGTCGAAGGAGGCGGAATACTAATGAGGGCTTATCGATCCAAGCGTATTCTGTCTCATGCCGTGCTTCTCATCTACGTAGTCATCGTTATTTTCCCTATATTGTTCGTTGTGCTCTCTTCCTTCAAGGACAATACAGAGATCTTCAATAATCCTTGGGGATTGCCAGCGAAGTTAAGCTGGGACAATTATGATAATGCCTTGTCGAGTGCACATATAGGCCGGTACTTCGTGAACAGCTTATACATTAGCGTGATCGCGACGACCGCGACCATACTTCTCTCTACAGCGATTGCTTATGCAGTTACACGGATGAGGTTCCCGTCTCTAAGCAAGCTCGTAATGGGGCTTCTGCTACTGTCGATCCTCATTCCACCCGCATCGCTGCTTATACCGTTGTATATGATGATTAAGGACTTCGGCATCTACAACACGCCGTTCGCCCTGATGATTCCGTATGCGGCATTCGGCATCCCGTTAACGACGTTCGTCATCGCTGCCTTCCTCAAGTCGATTCCGACAGAGCTTGAAGAAGCAGGGGTTATGGATGGACTATCCACTTATGGATTGCTGCGCCGTATCATTATCCCATTGACGATGCCAACTCTCGTCACGGTCTTTATTTTGAACTTCATCAGCCACTGGAACGAGTACATTATGGCGAACCTGTTCTTGTCCGATCAGGAGCTGCGTACGCTGCCAGTTGCAGTCGTATCCTTTGCCGACAAGTTCAATATGAACTATGGGGCACTCACTGCGGCCATTACGATCAGCGTCGTGCCTGTCATTGTCATTTATGGTGTTCTGCAAAAGCAAATTATTGAAGGTGTGACAGCAGGAAGTGTTAAGGGGTAATCTAATTGATTTAGCAAATAGCTAGAATTGGGGAATGGGGCTGTCTTCTCGTCATAGAGGGCAGCCTTTGTCATGTTGGATAGAGGAAGTGGGTTGCATGCAATTGTGCATGTTCGTTATCTCATATCGGTTTCAGTACCTTGAAAGGGATGCTTTGGGGAAGGAGGGTGCCCTCTTCCCATACGCGAGAAGGCCTACCCATGAGAGCAGGCCTTTGTTCGACGGAGGATGATACGAGGGTGAATGGGCGTGATTAGATGATGGATAGAGAACCGCTTCTAATCAAGTTCAATGTGGGGGAACCTTCAGTAAGCACAAGCCTCTCTTCCGCATCACGCGCTTCTTGCTGGGGCTCGACAACGTATCGATAGTTTACGGCATGTTCAAGCAGATACGGCTCTTCTCCATTCACGTAATCGAGATAGCGTGCACGCAAATTCGCAGTCTGTTCCACATAGAGGACTTTGTACATCCGATTGTCCAGCTGCTTCGTCAGGAACACGAAGATTCCGATCGCTTCAGGGATAAGCTCCGCTGATTCAGGGGTAAATGGCAGTACTCGCGACCAATCCGCCATCTTCATCGCCTCCATTTCGTTTAAAATTATTCAATATGGTCAATATGGCGTGTAAACAAGACTGTCCGCAGATACCCTCAGGCCTAGATCAGAATTGATAGCACAAATAGCTAAGCAGACCTGCATAATCTCGGTAGATGACCTTAGCCTCGCGTTCTGGTTCTCCGCTTCCTAGTGCGATCAGGATCGGAACGAAATGCTCCGGTGTAGGCACAGCAAGCTTCGCGTAGGGAGCGTCTTCGGCATAGTTGAATAGAGCATCATAGTTCTTGCGTTCAATGTTGTCAATCAGCCAATCGTCGAATTCCAGCGCCCATGATTCAGTTACGTCGCTATGCAGGCTCAGATTGTGAACGGTCACGCCGCTTCCGATAATGAGCACACCTTCATGCTGCAGCTCCCGAATGGCACGGCCAATCAAGAATTGATCCCTGGCGCTCAGATTCGGATTCACTGACAACTGTACGACAGGAGTGGAAGCGTTCGGATCGAACTGCTTGAGCAAGGACCATGTGCCATGGTCAAGCCCTCGCTCGGCGTCCAGCTCACTCTGGATATCGTGTTGGTTGAATAGATTGTGGATACGGAGAGCCAGCTCTTTATTTCCTTTAGCAGGATATTGTACGGCGAACATCTCATCCATCCACCACGGACCGAAGTCATGAATGGTGTGGTAGGTATCGTCCGTGTACGTTATTCGCGTGCTGGATTCCACTTCCCAATGTGCAGTGAATACGACGAAGGCAGTTGGCTTTACAGGCAGATCCTTGGCAAATTGAGCTAAAAATTGAGTATAGTCATTCTCCTGAATGGCGATGAGCGGCGATCCATGTGCAAGAAATAATACAGGCGCTGAAGTCGTTGTAGCGGTGGACATGATTCACACACCTTCCTTTTTTATAGCTCTTAGCGTTAAATCACATAATCAGCAGGTCGGCTGACACGGGAGAGGAACTGCTTCGTCCGCTCGTGCTTCGCAGCTCTGAAGATTTCTTTCGGTGTTCCTTCTTCCACGACCGAACCCTGATCGAAGAAGATCACTTTATCTGCAATTTCCTGAACAAACCCCATCTCATGAGATACGATAATCATCGTCCGTCCTTCCTTGGCAGCTGCCCGAATAACGTTAAGCACTTCGCCGACCATCTCCGGATCAAGTGCAGAGGTTGGCTCATCGAGCAGAATTATCTTCGGTTGAAGGGCGAGTGCCCGGGCAAGGCCCACACGCTGCTGCTGACCGCCTGATAGCTCGCGAGGGTAGTAGTCTTTCCGATCCTGAAGTCCGACTCGATCCAAGTAGCTGCTTGCGATGTCATGGGCTTGCTGTGTCTTCATTCCTTGTACCGTCACGAGACCTTCCATAACATTTTCAAGAGCTGTCTTGTACTTCAGTAAATGGAACTGCTGAAATACCATTGCGGTATTGCGGCGCAAGTACAGAATATCGCGCTTCGTCGCCTTGGACATATTAAGCTCATAGTCGCCCAGTGCGATTGAGCCCGCTTGCGGTGTCTCCAGGAAGTTCAGGCAGCGAAGCAGTGTAGACTTGCCTGAGCCCGAAGGGCCGATGATGGCGACAACCTGACCTTCCTCAACCGTCAGATCCACATGGTGCAGCACGACATGTTTACCGAATGTTTTGTGTAAGCCCTGGATTCGGATCATCAGCTGCCACCCTCCTCTCGTTGACCTTCAGCCGCTTTTCCCAACGCGCAATTAGGCGCTCTATCACAATTGTCACGAGCCAGTAAATGATCGCAAGCGACACATACACTTCGAAGAAGCGGAAATTGCGGGAAGCCATCAGCTTGCCTGCGGCTGTCATCTCCACAACCGAGCATACAAAGGCAAGTGAAGTGCCCTTAATCAGCCCGATTAGAGAATTGCCGAGGGTTGGCAGTGCAACGACGAGCGCTTCGGGCAAAATGATGCGGCGCAGAACCTGCGTTGTTGTCATACCCATAGAATATCCGGCTTCAATGCCACCCTTATCGACAGATTGGATAGCAGCCCGAATACTCTCTGAGTTGTAGGCTCCTTCATTCAAGGCAAAGGTGATGAGCACGAAGATCATCGGCGGAATATGGTTCGTATTGTAGTCCGTCCCGTAATAATAATTGATATACTGCATAGCCATCGGAACCGCATAGAAGGCCAGATAGAGCTGAACGATAATCGGTGTCCCTCTCATGAAGGAGACATAGAATGCCGACAGAGAGCGGAGCACGGGAATTTGCTTAATCTTGATTAGTGCCGTCGCAAGGCCGATCAGTAGGCTAAGAAGCATGGATGCAAAGGCAATTCCTAGCGTGATCGGCAAGTACGCAAGCAGTTCAGGAATTTGACTGAACACGAGTTCTACATCAAATAAATTGGGCATGCACATCACTTCTTTATGGATATTTGGAATGGAGCAGGCTTGATTATCTCGTATAGTCGGCTCCTAAATATTGAATGGACAGTTCCTTCAGCTTGCCATTGTCCAGCAGTGTGCGCAGCGCACCATCGAATGCATCGCGAATGGCAGGGCCGTCGCCTGTTTTGCTGAATATGAAATAGGCTTTCGGGTTTTGAATCTTTTCGATTTCTTCCTTAGGAAGCTCTACGGTATCAAGCGCAATGCCGTATTCCTTCTCAATGTCTCTCAGCATGACTTTTTCAGCAAAGGTGAAATCGGCTGCTCCATTGGAAATGTCTTGATAGGTTTTGATCTGATCTTGTTCGGTATAAGCAGGCTTAATCTCTTTGTCCGGATGCTCCTTGTTGAATTGTTCGACGAACAGCTGCTCGAATCCACCGCCAGGACTGATTGGGATCGTTTTTCCTGAAAGATCATGAATGGATGCAATGTCCGTACGGCCTTTCTTCACCACTACCACGGTGCGATTGAAGTAGTAGTATTCGTTGCCGAATAGATATTTCTCTTCGCGTTCCGGCTTCTTGGTGATGTTATTGGCGCCAATTTGATATCGTCCAGAGTCGATGCCAGCGAATATGCTTGGGAACTCGGTCTTCTCAAACTGAATGTCATATTGCGGGAGCAGCTTGTCAATTTCCTTCAAGACAGCAATGTCGTAGCCATCGAGGTTGTTGTTCGGATCCACATACACATAAGGCTTCGGCCCGCCGCTCGTGCCGACTAGCAAGGTCTTGACCTTCTGCTCGCCGGTAGATGATGCTTGATCGGCTGCCTTGCTGCATCCTGTGGCGATTACGGTGAGTGCCACTGCAGCTGTTACGGTCAATGACCAGAGTATTCTTTTCTTCTTGTTCATATTCGGCGTTCCTCCCTCGACTTCTATATCCGAGTAATCCTATACGGTTATTTGTTTGCCATCTTACGGGATATCGGGGTGTAAATATAGTAAAAATCGGAACAGCGCTAAATTTGTTGATAAGGACAGCTACTTCAGCTATGAGGGATCCAGAGGAAATGAGGGTCGAGGAGGATTGACAGCACACAGAAGATTTGATTTTAATATAATTAATCCGATAGGATAAATACAATTAATGTGGGGGTGATCGTGTCATGAATGCACAGCCTGACAACCTGGGATATTTCCCTCATCAGCCATCCTTTGAACGGAAGCAGATGAACTACTTCGACAATCGGCTGTCGGCTTATCCCAAGCCGATGGGGATTCAGTATTATACGTTTTCCTTGAACGAAGCAAGCAGCCATCCGATGATGATACTGCCTGATGGAAGTATTGATATTATGATTTGCTGTGATCAGGATCGCCCAAGCGCTAACGTATGCGGAACGGTGACTTCAGGCAAGCAAGGCGGATTCCGCCAAGGGAACTGTGATGTGTTTGCGATTCGCTTCTTCCCCGGCTATGGCAGGCATGTGCTTCGCTATCCCGCCCATGAGTTCACTGATCGCGAAATCCCACTAGCGGATGTGATCCGCAATTCCTCCATATTGCTGGAGCAAATTGCGGCAGCGAACAATATGCCGGCAAGAATCGCGATATTCGAATCGTTCTATCGCCAGCTTATCCAAGAAGAGGACGAGACACCGTCCTGGCTGAAGCATGTAACGGAGCAAATCATTAGCAGCAGCGGATCGCGAAGTATGTCTGATTTATCGCAGCATACAGGGTATTCGTCACGATATATTGCGAAGGTATTTCATGAGTATGTAGGGATGTCCCCGAAGCTGTTCAGCCGTATCGTGCGTTTTCAGCATGTATTGGACGCCCTGCTGCGTTTGAATTATGAGGGGGTATTGGAGGAGATGATGGAGCTGGGGTATTACGACCAGAATCATTTCATTAAAGAGTTCAAGGAATTCAGTACGTTTACGCCTAAAAAGTACATGGAACAGCTATGAGTTCATCCGCCGCATCAATCACCCGATAGTTCAAGTAGCAATAAGCCAAGACGGAAGATTAGATATTCTGTTCTTCTTGCACGGAAGATGGACATATAAAAAGCCCCTCTAACTCGTTGAAGGAGTAGGAGGGGCATAACATCTATATTACTTTTTCAATAATAAATAGACGAAATATGGTGCACCAATCAGTGCGACGACGATGCCGACCGGAATACCATCAGGTTCCAACACGTTGCGTCCAATCGTATCCGCCACCAGCAGCATCCAGCCGCCTAGCAGTATCGCTACTGGAAGGAACAGCTGGTGCCTTGGGCCGACCAATGCTCTGGCAATATGCGGCGCCATCAATCCAATGAAGGCGATTCCGCCAGTCACGGAGACGGCTGCGGCAGCTAGTGCAACGGCAGCAATCAGCAATGTCAGTCGTTCCTTCTCGATGGATACGCCTACCCCGATTGCGACAGGCTCATTGAGTGCCAGCAGATTCAGACGATTCGCTTTATATAAGGTATAGGGGATCAATACAACCAGCCAAGGCAGTATCGCCCAGATAAATGGCCAATCTGTACCCCATACATTCCCCGCAAGCCACTTCGAGATGAAATCAACCTTAGCCCTTTCCGAAGAGGAGATAAGCACGATCATCGTTCCTGATAATGCCATGGAGAAACCGACACCAGTTAGCACCAGCCGTACAGGCTGCAGCCCTGATGTCCGTTGATACGAAAATAGATAGATAAGAGCTGCTGTAAGCACAGCCCCGATAAAGGCGACAAGAGGCAGCATATATGCGAATGAGCCCATGTCTATGGGAACGAACAGGAAGAACACCGAAATAGATACACCGGCCCCAGCATTAATACCAAGTATTCCGGGATCGGCGAGATCATTGCGTGTTACGCCCTGCAGGATGGCTCCTGATAAAGCCAGAGCCATGCCGGATAGGAGTGTAATCAGGATGCGCGGCATTCGGATAGAAAACAGCACGAAGTCCTCCTTGAACGTCCCCTGCCCAAGCAGGGTAGGGAGCAGCCGATCATAGGATAATGATGAGTATCCGAGACCCATTCCGACGATGACAGTTAGCAGAATAAGCCCGAGCAGCAATACGAGAATAAGCCGCTGCTTTCTCAACAGAGAGGGTAAGATCATGAGAATGCTTTGCCTCCTTTATGTACAATGAACAGGAAGAAGGGCAGACCCAGCATGGCAACGATGGCTGCTACAGGTGTCTCGTACGGGCTATTGATTGTTCGTCCGAGCGTGTCGGCAAGCAGCATGAAGGTAGCGCCCGTAAAAATGGACATTGGCAATATAAATCGATAGTCCGTGCCGACCATAGCTCGTACAATATGAGGAATCATGAGTCCGATAAAGGCCATATTGCCAACAAGTGCTACAGATGCGCCAGCGAGCAGAACGATGACGATAAATAGAATGATCTTCACCATGAGTGTTTTCTGACCTAAACCCACAGCGACCTCTTCATTCAGGCTTAGGATGGTCAGCTGCCTGGAGAAGCCAATTGCAATCAAGATACCAACGAGGACTACGGGAACGATAATTTGAAGCTGACTCCAATTGGTACCGATAAGGCCACCTGCAGTCCATAAGGAAATTTCCCGAGATATCTTAAAATAAAGACCTGTTCCTTCCGCTACCGCGATGAGGAAAGCGGTGACGGCAGCGCCAGCTAGAACGATACGAAGCGGGGAGAAGCCTCCCCGCTTCATTGCACCGATGCCGAATACGATGAATGCACCAACCGCTGCACCAATGAAGCAAGCAATTGTAATCGCATAATAGTTGGCGCCAGGAATCAATGCCAGTGTAATGGCCAGCGCTGCATTGGCCCCAGCAGTAAGCCCGAGCAGGCCAGGATCAGCAAGCGGGTTGCGTGTCATGCCCTGCATGATCGCACCTGCTACAGCTAGGGCGGCACCGACGACCATCGCGCCTATTTCGCGTGGAAGACGGATATCTCGTAAAACGGAAATGTTGTCACTTGTAGCATTCGACGTAAGGGCAAGCCACACATCGCGCAGTGAAGTGTCAGCCGCGCCGAATACCATTGCCACGACGAACATTCCTGCACATAAGAGGATTCCGACAATTAATTTGCCTATAAACGGAATCGTACGTTGATTCGAGTTCACCATGCATAATGTCCCTTTCTCATAATGGTGCTTAGAATACAGGAAAAGGAATTCTTAATTATAAGAATTCCTTCTCCAGACGTTACTTGCTTGCCGCGAAATCTTTACTGAATGTCTCCAATTGGAAGTCCAATGTGAGCGGGTCATTGAAATAGAATTCATTCATATTAACCTCGAACACGCGATTGTTCTTCACGGCAGGGATATTTTTATACGATTCCGTTTCTTGGAATGAGTTATCGCCAGCTTTGTTTCTACTGAGAATGACATAATCGCCTGCGAATTGCGGAAGAACCTCAGTAGAGAGTGCGAAGTAGCCAGGTCCCAATGCCTTTTCTTTGACTTTTTCCGGCATGTTCAGCTTCATCTCTTGGTACAGAATTTCCGTTCCACGGCCCCAGTTGTTGCCGTACACATACAATTGCTTATTGAAGTTTTCAATAACCGAAACAGTAGCATTTTCACCGATTTTGGCTTTAATGTCTTTGCCAGCTTGTTCAGCGCGCTTCTTGAAGTCGTCGATCCAAGCCTTAGCTTCAGCTTCTTTGTTCAAAAGCTTGCCGATCTCCAGATGCTGTGTTAGATAATCGACCTTGCCGTAAGTGAAAGTAACGGTAGGGGCAATTTGGTTCAGCTTATCTGCATTTTTTATTCCCGACAATCCGATGATCAGATCCGGATTCAGTTCAATAATTTTCTCCAGGTTCTCATCAGACACTTCTGCAACATCTTTCAATTTTGACTCAAAGCGAGGGTTCTGCTTCGCCCATGCATCTACTCCGACTACATTTACGTTCAGCGCCATGACATTACCAGCGAAGGATGCCAATACAACAACGCGCTTCGGATCAGCAGGAACTGACACAGGCCCATTTTCTGACTGATATGTAATTGTGTCAGATTTGCTTTCTTTGTTCTCTGCTGCATCTTTCTTCGGCTCGGCAGCAGGGCTTGTGCAGGCGCTAATCGCGAGCACGAATATGAGCATAAAGGGGATGAACCACTTCTTCATGATGCTGTTGCTCCTTTAATTAAGTTATATGTGATACACATCGGCTTGTTCGTTCGAGGATCCCGTCCGATTTCAGCATCGATTTGAAACACCTTTTTCAGTACATCTGAGGTCATAACCTCTTCACAATCGCCAGCCTTAACGATTTCGCCGTTCTTCATTGCGATGATGTAGTCGGCGAATCGTGCTGCTTGATTGAGATCATGGAGAACCATGACAATGGTACGCTCCTGCTCATCATTCAAGCGCTGCAGCAGCTCCAATACTTCAAGCTGATGAGCCATGTCCAAATACGTTGTCGGTTCATCGAGGAAGATGATCTCCGTCTCTTGGGCGAGGGCCATTGCAATCCAGACGCGCTGGCGCTGGCCGCCGGAGAGGGCGTCTACAGGGCGATATTTGAAATCAATCGTTCCGGTCACTTCCAATGCCCAGTCGATAACTTCGATATCTTTCTTCGTTAAGCGTCCGAAGCCGCGCTGATAAGGGAATCGGCCATAGGAGACAAGCTCGCCAACCGTTAACCCGCTAGCACTTTCCGGGGTTTGAGGCAGAATGGCCATCTTCTTGGCCAGCAGCTTCGTATTTTCTCTGGCAATGTTCTCACCGTCGAGGATGACATTCCCGGATTGGTGGGGAATAATGCGTGTAATTGCTTTGAGCAGTGTAGATTTACCGCAGCCATTGGAGCCAATGATCGTTGTGATCTTTTTATCGGGAATAGGTACACTTAGATTTTTGACAATTAAGCGTTCACCGTAACCAATGCTTAAATCATCTGTATATAGGCGAGCCATGCTTCAACCTCCATTTATTTATGGAAAAGAACGAGCGTTATCGACATTAATTGATAATGATTATCAAGATCATTTCTTTCCATAATATAAATTCCTGCATATCGGTTGTCAATAGTAATTTTTGTTGTAAAAGGGTGATGAATCGGATATCATTGATAATGATAATCAATACCAACAAGTTTCTGAGGAGTGAAAGGGAAATGGATCAGGAACAATTATTTGATGTGACAGTCATTGGAGGAGGCCCAGCAGGGCTGTACTCTGCTTTTTATAGTGGACTTCGTGAAATGAAAACAAAGCTGATCGAGTATCAGCCACAGCTTGGCGGCAAGGTGCATGTATATCCAGAGAAAATGATCTGGGATGTTGGTGGACTAACACCTCTCACAGGGGCACAGTTAATTAAGCAAATGGTGGCGCAGGGTTTGACGTTCGACCCTGAGGTTGTACTTAATGAGAAGGTCGAATCGATTGCTCGCAATGAGGATGGTATTTTCGTACTGGAGGCAGCCTCCGGTCAGAAGCATTACTCCAAGACGGTCATCGTGGCAGTTGGCGGCGGAATTTTGAACCCGACTAAGCTTGATATTGAAGGTGCGGAGCGCTTCGAAGTAACGAATTTGAATTATACGGTGAAATCGCTCCGGAAGTTTAAGGATAAGGTCGTGGTTATTTCAGGCGGCGGCAATTCAGCCATTGATTGGGCGAACGAACTGGAGCCGGTTGCGAAGAAAGTATACTTGACGTACCGGAAGGATAAGGAGTCCCTGTCCGGTCACGAGGCAACGATTACGCAGCTGATGAACAGCTCCATAGAGTGCTTCTTCAATACTTCCATTACGAAGCTGATTGCAGCGGACAACCATGAGACAATTGAGCGAGTAGAACTGACGAATCAAGCGACAGGCGAAACTGAGATATTGCCGATTGACGAAGTAATAATAAACCATGGCTATGAGCGGGATTCGAGCCTGATTGGCAACAGTGCATTGAAGATTGAGCAGGTAGAGGACTTCTATGTGGCGGGCAATGCCAGCAGTGAATCTTCGATTCCTGGGCTGTACGCAGCAGGGGATATTTTGCATCATGACGGGAAGCTGCACTTAATAGCAGGCGCCTTCCAGGATGCGGCCAACGCGGTGAATAAGGCGAAGCAATTCATTCAGCCGGATGCAAATAGCTGGGGAATGGTATCTTCCCACAACGATGTGTTCAAGGAACGCAACCGTGAGCTTGTGAAGCAGATGATGAATTCATAATGATAACGAAGGGACGCACCAAGGCTTGTTGCTGCAAGCTAAGGGGCGTCCCTTTTTGTTTGCCTGAATCCATCAAAGTATCACGGGAAAAAGCCGATTGGCCTAGTAGGAGTGCGGAAGATCTATTTTGCTATGGATCTATTTTAAAGAGTGTGTTGATGATGCCGCTATGGGGCCTATTTGATTGGGATTGACGGATAAATGTCATAGGCGTACAATCAGTTAAAATTTCAGGGGGCGATGGCATGTTGGAATCATGGAGCACAGCGGATGACTTGGTAAATAACCCTTATTTTCAACGGGACGAGGTGCCGTTCAATCTGCTGTACCGCATTTGCGAGTTGGATGGGGCAACTTGTCTCAAGTCGAAGGATGGCACCTTGATATTTGCACAGTCTCCTGGACATAATGGGTGGCTTTGGATATCGAAGGAGATAACGGATTCGGAACGTGATGAGCGCTTGAGAGAGCTTGCGGAAGTGCTTGAATCGCATGAATTGCCTGGCATTACGGGATTGCCGAACACAGTGGAACGATTCGCCAATCTGTATGCGAATGCAAAACAGCTGCACTATGACACCCACATGGGGATGGAATCGTATTGCTGTCCGAAAGTGCTCAAGCCACAGCATGTAGGCGGAACAATGGAAAAGGCCTTGGTAAATCGTACGGGTATCGTGGCTTCGTTTTTGGCAGGATTCTCGGAAAGTGCATATGGAGTATCCGTCACGCCTGAGAGCCAATTGTCGGCGGCTGAAGGATTGATTGGTCAAGGGAATCTATATTTCTGGATGGTCGATGGTCGGCCGGCATCGATGGCAAATATTGCGCACCGATCGCCACGCCATGGACGGATTAATGCGGTCTATACGCCGCCTGCATCACGGAAACAGGGCTATGCGAGTGCCCTTGTAGCGGAGGTATGTGAGCTGCTGCATAGAGAGTCCCTGCAGCCGATGTTGTATGCGGACTTGACTAATCCCGACTCCAATAATGTATACCAGCAAATTGGGTTTGTGGACAGCGGCAAAGTGACAGACATTAGATTTAATAGAGGGTAAGCACAACAGGGGCAATCATTAATGCATTTTATGATGCACCGAAGAACCGAAGCATTGAAGCTATCAGGCAAGCGTGCCTATAATACATAAGAAGGGAAGCCTTCGGCAGTTCAATCTGATCCGAAGGCTTCTTATTGTTTGCGTAAAGCATACAGTTAGTTGATTAGTCGAGCGCTTGTACCAAGCTTGCACCGAATTGTGCGGCGCCATCCGGGCCGTCGGCGGTAATAATATCATCATGAACAACCACATGCTGTGCGATATACGTGACATTGTTCGCTTTCAATTGGTCAATTTGGATATCAAGCGGATAACATGTCGCTTCTCTGTCTGTAAGCAGTCCAGTACGGGCAACCGTAACAGCGCCTGCGCAAATGCCGGATACAAGCACGCGTTCTTGATGTGCCTGCTTCAAGTATTGCTGAAGATCCTTGTTATCCCACAGATAATCATTCGTGCCAGAACCGCCGATAACGGCTACGACGTCATAGTCAGCAGCGGACACATCGGAGAAAATGACTTCTGCCGTGGCTTTGCCTTGGAAGTCGCCTATGATCTCGCCGGTTGTGGTGCTGGCAATGGTGACGTTCACTCCTGCCTGCTCCAAGGCAGCTTTTGGCTGGAACAGCTCGTCTTCATTAAATCGTTCAGGTGGTATAATAAATAAAGCTTTTTTATTCATAAAATATGGCCTCCTATTCGTGGTACACAATTAAGTTGGTGTCAGGTTCGTGCTGCAGCACGTGCTGAATCACTTCTGAATATGAAGTGGACTTGATGTTGCGATCATCGCTGTAAGATGTGTCTTATTGTACCGACGCTCTCCCATCCTGTGAAGAATGCACTTTTTTGTGCGGAGGTTACCTATAGGTTACTTATTGAAGAATTAAGGAGTTATGGAATCGATGTCTGATAATTTGCGAGAAGAAATAAAGAAAAAAATCGTGAATGGTGATTTTAACTGTGAGAAGGAACTGACGCTGTCCATTATTAGTGGAAAGTGGAAGGTCGTCATTCTCTGGCACTTGGGCGTCGAAGGCCCTCATCGCTTCAGTGATCTCCAGCGCTTATTCCCGAAAGTATCTCATAAAATATTGACCAACCAGCTGCGCGAGCTGATGGAGGATGGAATTGTGCATCGGGAGGTGTATCCCGAGGTGCCACCCAAGGTTGAGTATTCGATGACGGAGCTTGGCATGACGCTCCTTCCTCTTGTGGAAATGATGTATGAGTGGGGAAAAATGCGAATGGATCAGATTAAGCAGGGACTGGGGATCGAGGGCGAAGACTGACATCTCAGCCGTGTAAGGAACGGCATAGCTGAGCAGGATAGCGGTCTTGTCGCTATGAGGCAGTGAGTGTGATCTAGATCATGTTGATTTTTCTACATGGTTTCTTTACAATAGGTGGAAATCAAGAAGAGAAGGAGTGGGAGTATGAATTGGAAGCCGAAGACGAACCGTTCATTCGATATTTCATTTTCATATTTTCATTCCATAAGAACACTAAGGCATCCGCTGCTTTAGTGTTTTTTTATTTTGCCAATTTCTACGGAGGTGTGGGGATGACGAGATACAAGCGGGTCATGATTAAACTTAGCGGCGGTGCTGTTGCAGGAAGCAGTGAATTTGGCTTTGCTCCTGACAGACTAGAGCATATTGCTAGTGAAGTGATGTTCGTCGTGGAGCTGGGTGTCGAGGTGTCGATCGTCATTGGGGGAGGAAATATATTTCGTGGAAATATGGCGGAAAGTTGGGGGATTGAGCGTGCAGAAGCCGATAATATTGGGACGCTGGCGACCGTCATCAACAGTCTCATGCTGCGAGGCGTTCTGAAGGCGAAGACCGATAAGGAGGTGCGCGTCATGACCGCCGTGCCGGTTACTTCTGTTGCAGAGCCGTATATTCGCTTGCGAGCAATTCACCATTTGGAGAAGGGGTATATTGTCATATTTGCCGGGGGCAACGGTCAGCCGTATGTCACCACCGATTATCCCTCCGTACAGCGGGCAATCGAGGTCAATTGTGACGCTCTGCTCGTGGCGAAGCAAGGTGTTGACGGTGTGCTTGAGGCAGATCCGAGAACGAACAAGGATGCGAGGAAGTTCGCTTCTCTCCATTATAACGATGTGATCCAGCATAATTTGAGGGTAATGGATCAATCCGCATTTATTTTGGCGAGGGACTTCCGCCTGCCCATCCATGTGTTCAACTTCGATCGACCGGGGACGATGCGCGACATATGTGAAGGGCAAAATAAGGGCACATTAATTAGCGAAGAATCAATTCTACAGTTTGATTAATACAGAAAAGGATCCACAAGTGTGGATCCTTTTCATTTCAGTTGCCTATTATTTTGTCACCGTAACATAATAGACTACTCTTGTGCCACTATTCCACTCAGCTACTACGGTGCCATATCCCTCTTTAAAAGCGGTTAAATTCCCGTATCCATCCAAACCTAAGCAGTCTGTTGGGTTAGCGGAGGAGATAGAAACATAATCACCTGCAATTTTTCTGCCTTCTCCAACTCTCATTGAAATAGAGGAATAAATGGTGGATTTGGTCTCGATATTTGTGAATTTGCTTTCTTGTACGTTAGCGGCAGATGCATCATTTGCAAATACACTAAACGAGAAAATGCTTGCTAGTGCTGTGAGCGTTACAATTACCTTTTTCATATTTTCACCTCCCAATATTCATCATATTAGGTAGATTCATTTATATTCCTTTATTATCTTATATTTATTTATTTTCTCGAATTAATTATAAATGTAAATTTCAGGATAAATATCAATCATCCTTAGAAATAGACCGTATGCGCTTGAGAGATAGGTTTATTTCTTTCTCCTTACCGGGATCCACACCTCACAAATCGACTCAACTCTATGATCATCCACCCAGTAAAATTTTTCAATACAAGGACCCTCTACCTGCTCGAAATTTGTGGAAGGGAACCACTCAGAATAGATCCGTCGCCATACATTCTGAATTTCCTGACCGGAGTCCGGCTCGTCCGTTAACGTTTCCCGACTTTCAAATACGGCGTAAGTGATAGCAGGGATATGCAGCACATCATATTCTGAAGGAACTCCTTGTCCCTCGGGAAGGTCATATCCCATCAGATAGCGCTTCGTTCCATCCTCTTCAAAGTCATAAAAATACCCGTAGAGCAGATTGTGTGCGGGTGACCCAATATCTCGTTTATTCGATCATGCGTGCCATCATTCCAAATTCGTTGAACGAATTCAGGAATTTCTTTGTAGGGATCGTTATGGATGGTGATACTTTTCCCAATGACCGTAGATTCGACTTCTTCCATCATGCGATAGTTCAATGCAGACTCCCCTTTGATTTGAATGTGAAAGGAGATTGGAGCGAAGGACTTCAGCTTTACATCCGTTTTCTTGGCTGCAGAAGGCGTTACCCCATGTAAACGTTGAAATGCCTTGGAGAAGGCTTCGGGTGATTCATACCCGTATTTGAATGCAACATCAATTACTTTACTATCCGATCCCGCCAATTCTTCTGCTGCAAGTGTTAACCGCCGATTGCGAATATACTCTGTAACGGTAAAGCTCGTTAGGGCATGGAACATCCGTTGGAAATGATACCGGGATGACAGCGCCGAACGGGCAATAGCATCGATATCAAGCTCGGTGTGCAGATGCTCCTCTATATAATCAATTGCGTTGCGCAGCATGATGAGTGCCTCCATATTCCTTCGCCTCCTTTCCTGCATTCAGTGTATCGTTGTGACGCATGTATGTCCTGTCTTTGTGTGCCGGATATGTCGGCCATTCTTAGTGGTACATGATAGCGCTAATTATACCTGTTGGCGTTCGCCGTGCTCTATGAAAACAATTGCTTATTGCCTATAACGGGAAAGACTCTTGTTATATTTCAAAAGTTCTGGGACAATAATAATCAGATTATAGAGGAAGTTCAAAAAGTCCGCTGCGACCTTTTTGAACTATTTTTAAAAGCACTTATAAGCAAGTAAGACAGAATCTTGACGTGTTGAAAAGAGGGCACTAGATGAATAAGCAATCCATCTATGGATTAACATTGGATCAGTTGGCCGCTTGGTTAGAGGAGCGGGGACATAAGAAGTCACGGGCATCCCAAATATGGGATTATCTATATCGCAAGCGGGTCAAGGATTTCGCTGATATGACAGAAGTAAATGAAGCCAGCGTAGCACTGCTGTCCGAACACTTCGTTATTCATACGCTTAACGAGCATGTGAAGCAGCAATCGGCTGACGGCACAATCAAGTTCTTGTTCAAGCTGCAGGATGGCAACTTGATTGAGACCGTGTTGATGAGACACAAATTCGGGCTGTCGGTATGTGTGACGACTCAGGTTGGCTGCAACATCGGCTGCAGCTTCTGTGCGAGCGGACTGCTGGCGAAGAGCCGCGACTTGTCGAGCGGCGAGATTGTGGAGCAGATTATGAAGGTTCAGCACCATTTGGATGCAGTGGGTGAGGGTGATCTGGTCAGCCATATCGTCGTAATGGGTATCGGAGAGCCATTCGATAACTTTGAGAATATCGTAGACTTCTTGCGGGTTGTTACCGACCATAAAGGTCTGGCAATTGGAGCGAGACGAATTACGGTATCGACGAGCGGATTGGCGAATAAGATTAAAGACTTCGCAGATATTAATCTGCGGGTGAACTTGGCCCTGTCCTTGCATGCGCCGAATGATGAGCTTCGCACGCGCATTATGAAGATTAACCGCGCCATTCCGATTGCAAAGGTGATGGAAGCGATTCGGTACTTCATCAACACGACAAACCAACGGGTGACGCTGGAGTATATTTTGCTGAAGGACGTGAACGATCAGCAGGAGCACGCACTTGAGTTGGTGCAGCTGATTCAAGAGTGGAAGATGCAGGACGAGGTCAATGTGAACCTGATTCCGTACAACCCTGTTGATGAGCACAGCCAGTATCAGCGCAGCGAGCAGGAGTCGATTCGTGGCTTCTATGATGTCATGAAGAAAAATGACATTAGCTGCAGTGTACGGTTGGAGCATGGTACAGACATTGATGCAGCTTGTGGCCAGCTTCGCAGCAAGCAGATTAAGAAAGAAAGCGGTGCTGGTGCCGATCAGGCAGCTATGAGCTAAATAACATTTTGTAGTCAACAAAAGGCGTACCTACCAATGGGTAGGGCGCTTTTTTTCGTGCTGTCTATGAGAAAGTTCTTTGTCCGTCATGCTAAATTTTGCTACAATAAAACCACGTATTCTTATCGAAATTACATAGAAATAGTTTATATGGTGCTGTGCATGCGCAGCTTAATAGGGAAGTCGATGCGAGTTCGACGCGGTCCCGCCACTGTAACGCAGAGCTGACAATCAAGGCTTTTATCCACTGTTAACTGAGTTAACGGGAAGGTAGATTGTCGAGCGATGATGCGAAGCCAGGAGACCTGCCATATAAGTGCTCTATATTTCTCACGAGGATGGGAGGGGGATGTTTATTCGTGCTGCTAGTAGGAGATTACTAGTGTATTTAGCTGCACCGAAGTGGTTACCTAACATCTTTCTAACATGGAAAGGTGTTTTTTTATTGCCTTCATATCGACATATTAAGGAGATCAGACATTGAAGATGATTACGAACAGAATGTTGAAGAAGAGCTTGTCTGCATTACTAAGTATCGTGTTGTTGTTATCTCTTGTACAGCCACAAGTCATAAGAGCGGCTAGTGGGCAGGGTAATACACAACTAAATAACATGATTGAACATACAGTTCAATACTATAAAGATTATTATAATGATGCTTCTAATCAAGATGCTGTAAGTGATTCATGGTGGGAGCTTGTTGCTCTGTGGAGCGCGGGTCAAGATTTGCATGATGGGACTTGGAGATTACCTAAATGGGAAACAAAAGAGCCAAGACTTCGTCCAAATGCAGGAGGCACCGATCATATTCGATATATTTATGGCTTACTTGCGTTAGGAAAGAATCCGGCTCACGCTTGGGAAACGAACCGGAATCTGTGGGCGGAGCTGGCAGCTCAGCAAGATCCAGCAACGGGTGCTATCGGTGGAGTCAATAAACACATTTGGGCAATGATTGCCTTAAGCGCCGGTGAAAAGCTTGGTCAGGATATGGGATCATGGAATGCCGCATCCAAGCAAAAAGCACTCGATTATCTGCTTAAAGCACAATATGCTGACGGAGGTTATGGACTGTCAGCTACTGGAAGCTCGGGTGATACTGACATTACTGGTATGGCGCTGCTTGCACTTGGTCAATACCAAGGACAGAGCGCGGTAGATGCGGCAATTGAACGAGCTAAGGAATTGTTGAAAAACCGCCAATTGGACAACGGAGGGTTTGATTCCGTTGGTACATGGGGATCCGGAGATAATTCCAATAGCTTATCTACATCCGTATCGGGATTGGTTGCTGCAGGCGATGATGTCTTGTCAGCAAAGTGGCAAAATTCCGGCAACACAGTTATTGATGCATATGCACGTTTTCAACAAAATAGTGGATCATTTAAATGGAAAGTAACGGATAACGCTACAAACCGGATGTCCACCGAGCAGGCTCTTGTTGCATTGCTCGATATCAAGCATGGAAAATCGGTATGGAGTCGCCTCGCGGAAGTGAAACTTCCACCGGATCAATCACAGATTAATGTGCAGGTAAGTGTCAAGGGGATTGAAGATGTCATTTATCAACCTAACCTAATTTCCTTGGATGCGACCATTAAAAAGCACACTGCGTTGGATGTATTAAAGTTAGCGCTGGATCAAGTTAATCCACCAATTCCCTACCTCACTTCGGGGAATGGGGATCAAGCAAGACTAACTTCTGTTGCTGGACAAAATGAAGGAAAGCTAGGCGGCAGCGATAGTTGGAAATACAAGGTGAATGGGAATGTTTCATCTGTAGGGGCAGGCGCATACGAGATAAAAGATGGCGATAATCTCTACTTCTACTATGGTCGCCAACCAATGATTTCTACAGTCTCTTCTATTCAACAGGGTGCCGTAAATCCGACGGTCGAAGTGCAGCTCGCGGGGGATACCTTTACGCTCCAAGCGTCGCAGATTGACAGTTGGCTCGTAAAGCCAGGAACGACTGGACTGAAACTAAAATCAGTTTCACTTCTTAATAGTCAAAAAGCAAAGCTTGTATTTGAAGGCCGTGCTGTTACTGGCGACCTAACGGTTCAAGCTCTTGGAGCTGCCGTAACGGGACAAGAGGAAAGCAATGGATTGGTAGTTAGCTTGGAAATTCCTAAATCGATTGGGACTGCCACATTGTCCGTAGAGATTAGAACCGTCGGTCAAGGAGATATCATTGCACCTGTAGCAATACCATTGTATGAAGGAGATACAGCCTTCACAGCTTTAAAAAGAGAACTCGAGGATCGAAACATTGACTTTGACTATAGTGGTTCAGGCAAATCGGTTTATATCAAAGGCATTGATCCACTTTGGGAATTTGATGAGGGGCCGTTAAGCGGCTGGATGTATTCCGTAAATGGGGTATTTCCGAATTATAGCGCGGGGATATATACATTGAAGGACGGGGACGTTCTCCGTTGGCAGTACACGACAGATATGGGTAAGGATATTGGTTCGATAAACGATCCAAGCCCGTCTGGAGACAAGACAATTGTAGTAGGTGAGAACGAAACCACGGTAAATGTGGGGTCGGAACAGGAACCTCTTTCAGAAAATAAAGTGACACTTGTATTTTCAAAGGATGAGCTGCCCCATGTAGCTTCCGTTACGAGCAGTACATATTTAGAAATCCAACCGAGTACATTTGTAATTTCTTCATGGGATCGAAAGCTCGAATTGCCTAGAATTTTAAGTGGAAGCGGTGATATTTTACTTTCTAGGCTGAATGAAGGCTTGTCCCCTTATAACAAAGAGGCAACAGAAATTGATTCCCGTATTAAGCTTGGCGGCGATCAAGATATTCATGTTGATAAGCATGCAACCCTTACTTTGAAGGGGCAAGGCAATAAAGAAGCAGCGCTCATGGATGCCAACGGATCAATCGTAATCATTCCTAAATATGATGATGAGTTGCTTAGATATGATGAGTTCTATTCATATGCCAATAGTGTAGGCGACCTAGTCATTAAGACTAAGCAATTGGGTGAGTTTCTAGCATATATCGCAAAAATAAAAGATACACCCGGCGGAGATAACGGCAATGGAGGAGTCGTTGATCCACCGGTAACTGGCTCAGTAACACTCTCTGTCGAGAAACATTCTATTGGGGAAGGGGACATTATTACTCCTATTTCTGTACCCCTATTCAAGGATGATACAGCGTTTACCGTATTGGAGAGACTGCTAAAGGAGAAGGGGATATCTTTACAATATGCGGGGTCAGGGGACTCGCTTTCTGTACTGTCTATAGCTGACCTAGGTGTGTCCGATAAAGGATCTAACAGTGGGTGGATGTACTCCGTTAATCAAAAGTTCTATGCTCACAGTGCAAACAAGCATAAGCTGGTTGATGGGGATGTCCTTCAATGGAGTTTCACCTGTAATTTAGGGCTTGATATTGGTGGATTACCATCAGGGGATTCTCATTTTCAGTTAAATGAACATACCAAGGAAGTTCTTGTGGGAACGGAGCAAAACATGCTTTCCTCACAAAAGTTGACATTAGAATTCAGAGCGGCAGAACTTCCTAAAATTCTGGCGAATCATACAATTGCCAACTTGAATATTGATAGCGGTACTGAAATTACCTCTCCTTGGAATAATGAATTGGAAATGCCACGGAGTTTGGAAACGAACGAGAGTACGCTGCTAGCTAAAATCAATGCTGAACTGTCATTGAATAACAAAGAGACTTCTCAAATTGATTCCCGTGTAAAAGTCGGCGGTGATCAGCATATTCAATTCAGTAAGCATGTCACTCTTACATTTAAGGGTCAGACGAATCAAGAAGCAGGATTTGTTAATGCAAGTGGGGTATTTACCCCAATCCCGAAATATAGTGATTCATCGGCACGAAAAGACGAGGTTTATTCATACGTTCAAGACGGAAATTTAATTGTTAAAACGACGCACTTTACTGAGTTCGTAACTTATCGTACTAAGGTCAAAGATGATGCGGGCAATGGGGGCGTTGTCAACCCTCCAACCACTAACACAATTACGCTATCAGTTGAAAAGCGCACAATTGGCGAAGGCGATATTATAGCACCAGTGCGCGTAGAACTTCAGGATGGAGAAACGGCCTTTACAGCAATGAAGAGAGCAGTCGACCAAAAAGGCATTTCTATCGATTACACAGGTTCGGGGCCTACGCTTTATGTTAAAGCTATCGACGACTTGGGAGAGTTCGATAAAGGTCCCGAAAGCGGTTGGGTGTACTCTGTAAACGGCAAGTTCCCGAACTATAGCGCTGGTATCTATAACCTGAAGAAGGGCGATGTCCTTCGTTGGCAGTATACGACGAACTTGGGTAAAGACGTCGGCAATAAATTTGATGGAGGTACAGAAACCCCAGGAAAACCTGGATTGCCAGTTCACCCAGGGGGGGCAGGAACGGGCGGTGGCGCGCTTACACCGAAGCAGGTAGAAGAGTCTGCTAAGCTTAAGAGCCTTATTGACGGTGCTTCAGCATGGATACTAAGCAACCGCAAATTCACCGTTCAAGACAACTTTAATGATTGGGACGTCATGGCGCTGGCTCGTTCAGGTAAGAAAGTTCCTTCTACGTATTACGCGATTCTAGAAAACTATGTAAAAGAGAAAAAAGGAGAATTCCGATTAGTTACTGACTATGAACGCATGGCTTTGGCTGTTACGGCAATCGGCAAGGATCCAAGTAATGTAGCAGGCTTCAACCTCTTAGAGAAAATCTATAATAATGGGCGCATGACAAATCAAGGAACGAACGGTCTTGTGTTTGCTTTATTAGCCTTGGATGCGAACAAAACAGTTGTTCCAAACGATGCACTCTGGACAAGGGATAAGCTGATTCAGCAATTACTTGCTCAACAAAATTCAGACGGCGGGTTCCCGCTTAGCAAAGAGTCTAATGCTGTGAGCGACATCGATATGACTGCTATGTCACTGCAGGCATTGGCGAAGTATCAAGATCGTAAAGAGGTCAAAGCAGCCACAGACAAGGCATTGTCTTGGTTGTCATCGCAACAGCTCGCTAACGGCGGATTTAAAGCATGGGGTGTTGAAACGAGTGAGAGCATCTCGCAGGTGATTATTGCGCTGTCCGGTCTTGGAATTGACTTGGAAGACAAGCGATTCGTGAAGAAGGATGGGGATTTGCTGAAAGGACTGCGCACGTATCTCAATACAGACGGCGGATTTGCGCATTCACGAGGCGAAGCAAGTAATTATATGGCTACACAGCAGGCATTGCTTGCGCTGACAGCCTGTGATCGCGTGTTGACGAATCGAACAAGCTTGTATGTGATGACGGACGCCGCATCGACGGGCACGCAGAAGCCAAAGGATGAGAAAATAACGTACACAGACGATGCCTCCATTTCTGCTTGGGCAAAAGAAGCAGTCCATAAAGCAACGGAACTCGGGTTTATGCAGGGTACGGGTAAAGATAAGGACGCATCCCAATTTGAACCGAAGCGGGAATTAAGTCGGGCTGAGTTCGCGGCATTGATCGTCAAATATGCTGGTTTACAGCCACAAGGCACAGATTCAGGCTTTACCGATGTAAGTGCTTCGTCTTGGTATGCAGGATATGTTGCCACTGCGAAGGAAAAAGGTCTTATTTCGGGTGTTTCAGCTAATAAATTTGCACCGAACCAAGCGATTTCGAGACAAGAGATGGCAGCTATGCTTGTACGAATGAAGGGGCTACCGAAGGATGCAGATTCATCGGTAGGACCGAAAGATCAACAGCAAGTAGCTGAGTGGGCATTGCCTTACGTCAAATATGCCTATCAAGCAGGTCTGATGTCGGGTGAGGGCGGTTACTTTAAGCCACAGCTTCATGTGACTAGGGAGATGGCCGCTGTTGTCATGGTAAGACTGCACGGCATTCAATAATTTGCACGATCAGAAAGAAGGAGAGCAATCTCCTTCTTTCCCTATGAGCGGAACTACATGATAGCAAGCTTGCATCATCAACGAGTATGCATGGCATAGAGGTGAGGACATGTCCGAATGGTTTGCGTGGATAAAGCGCAACAAACAGAGATGGATAGCTGGACTGGCAGTACTGGCCATTGTAATTGCCACGGTATGGGTATATGGCGGAAATGGCAGCCAGCCGAAGGATGAGAGGCTGGCTGGTCATACAACGGCACAAGAGCAAGAGCACCCGAGCCAAGCCTCTAAGGATCTGGCAAGTGAGACTGCTAATCTATCCGAACAGAAGCAGGATCAAGGGAATCCAGAATCGTTGCCTCAAGCAACAGCTGATCCCAAGTCTGATACAGTGCAGGGCATAGGAAGCAAAACAGGAGACACGGATAACCCAGATCACAAGGACACTCGCTCTGATCCGTCTACTACAAGTAAAGAATCGGCGAAGGAGAAAGGCCAACAGAAAAATCAGGTTACTGAAACAACGCAGGGAAAAAGCATCGTAAGTAAAGCAACGGAGTCTTCTGTGAAATCGGATGTAACTCCAAAGGATAAAAAACCTTCTGGCACGTCTCCTTCTGCAAAAGAGAGCAAGGGGAATGCAGGCGAAAAGGAGAGCAAGGGCAGCAATAAGCAAGATGGACAGTCTACACCGAACAAAGGAGTTGCTTCTCAGCCAGATGCAAAGCCTCCACAGACTACTACCGTGCAGCTTACGATTGTGGGATCCTCGGATGTCGGTACGATCATGGGCACAGAGGAAATCGAAATTGGCGATTCGGAAACCGTAATGGATGTATTGAAAAAAGCGACGCGTGCTAAGAAGATTCAAATGGACTTCAGCGGTTCCGGTGCAACTGCTTATGTAAAAGGTATTGATAATTTATATGAGTTCGACAAGGGATCAGGGAGCGGCTGGATGTACAGCATTAATAGTAAATTTCCCAACCGCAGCGCAGGCGTATGGCCGATTCATCCTGGAGACCATATTCAATGGCTGTATACGGAGGATCTAGGCAAGGATTTAGGAGTGGGTACTGACGACGGACTATGGGATGGGGAAAGTTAAATGATACACGGCTTCTCCACATTACATCCGCGATTATGTTTCGCATATTTTGCCGTACTGCTGCTCTCATGCATGATGTTCACGCATCCTGTATATTCAGTCCTTACTTTACTTAGTATCGTTCTATTGAATCTATCCTTGGATGGAGGGAGATTGCTCAAGAAGGGGATTAAGGGATACTTAATTATGGCTATAATTATTTTCTTGCTCAATCCCTTCTTCTCTAGTCGTGGAGCTACGATTCTATGGTATGTATTCGACCGTCCGATTACATTGGAATCGATCATATATGGTGCTCTATTCGCATTATCACTGCTCAATATACTGCTGGCATTTGTCGCTTACAATCTCGTCATCACGCCGGAGAAATTATTGTACCTATTAACGCCAATCGCCCCGCGAACGGCCTTTATCATTACGGTAACCCTCCGTTTTGTGCCGCTGTTGACGAGACGGCTGAAGCATATTATGACGGTTCAACGTGTTCTTGGTTACCTGCATCCGAAAGCCAGCAAGAAGCACTTTATGCGCGAAGGCATGGAGACCCTGCATACGTTAATTAGCTGGTCGCTGGAAGAAGCGCTTCAGACAGCTAGCTCTATGCGTGCGAGAGGATATGGCGTTGGGAAGAGGACGAGTGCAGTATCCTACAAGATGGACAAAAGGGATGTCCTTGTATCATGGATCATGGTCGTGACAGGAGCCAATATTGTGATTGGCGGCTTGTTCGGCGTTAATCGGTTCCAAGTGTATCCACGGCTGCAGTCGTTGGAGTGGTCGCCACAGATTTGGCTGCATGCAGCATGTTACTTGGTATTTATCTTCATCCCGATCGTAATGAACGGAAAGGAAGAGCTGTTATGGCGCACTATCAGATCGAAGATGTAAGTTTTCAGTATCCCAATTGTTCAGAGAAGACGCTTGATCATATCACCATCACCATAGAAGAGGGAGAATTCGTGCTGCTGTGCGGCCCATCAGGATCAGGAAAAACTACACTGCTTCGCCAGCTTAAGCGGGAAGTACGGCCGGAAGGCAATCGGAGTGGCAGTATTTATTATAGAGGAATTGGTCTAGATCAACTTGATGAGCGACGATCCATTGAAGAAATCGGGATGGTATTTCAAGATCCAGACAATCAGATTGTCATGAATACGGTGTGGCAGGAATTGACCTTTGGCATGGAGAATCTCGGCTATTCTACCGCGCAAATGCAACGAAGAGTAGGGGAACTCGTACAGTTCTTTGGTATGGAGGAATGGCTTCATCTACCGATACATGAGCTATCTGGCGGGCAAAAGCAGCTGGTCAATTTGGCGTCCGTAATGACATTAAGACCGAGGGTACTGCTGCTGGATGAGCCTACTGCTCAACTTGATCCGATCGCAGCCAAAGAGTTCATCCAATTGCTCTCCCGAATTAATGAAGAATTCTCCCTTACGATTATAATCAGTGAGCACCGAATTGAAGAAGTTGTTCCCCATGCGACGCAGCTTGTCATGCTGAATCAGGGGCAAATTGCATATCTTGGCACTCCTGATCAGGTGATGAAGCAAATATGGAAGGATGAAGATGCATTATTTTTGCCGTATCTTCCATCTATCGGTCGGCTTTATTTGGAAATAGAGAAAGCCAGCGATGCCCGAGCTGTACCTATGAGTGTGAAAGAGGGAAGGAGATGGCTTGCTGGCAAGCAAGAACAACGGCAAGCTGCTGGGAAGAGCCTGTCTGAATCTGTGAAGGTTGATTGGGAGCAAGTAGAGCCATTGTTAACATGCAAAGAGCTGTATTTTACCTATGACAAAAATGCTCCCCTCGTCCTGAAGCGATTGTCCCTATCGATTCATGAGGGTGAATTCTTCGCCCTGCTTGGCGCCAACGGATCTGGGAAGTCCACCTTGCTGCAGCAAATTGCGGGCGCACATAAGCCTCAACGAGGAGACATCTTGTATGCGGGCAAGTCCTTGCTGCGGAAATCTACAGTAGAGCGAAGTCGGATGATTGGGTATGTCGCACAGAATCCGATGCTCTATTTCACTAGAGACACGGTGAGGGAGCAATTGATGGATCGGCTAAGGCGGTTAAGCGAGCATAGCAGCATCGAGAAGCTGAATGAACTCGTAGCACGCTTTGACGTCGAGTCTATTATGGATAAGCATCCGTTCGATATAAGCGGGGGGCAGCAGCAGAAAATAGCGCTCATGCTTGTCTTATTGGCCGATCCGAAGCTGCTGCTGCTGGATGAGCCGACGAAGGGACTCGATCCTATTTCCAAGCACCGGTTGGCTGAATTGCTTGAAATGATACGGGCGGGAGGCACCACAATTGTCATGGTCAGTCATGACATCGAGTTCGCGGCCAGCTATGCATCAAGATGTGGCTTGTTATTCAACGGCGCCATGGTCGCAGTAGAAGACACACGCTCCTTCTTGCAGAGCAACTACTTCTATACAACAACGATTCATCGCACAGTGGGAGATGTTCTGCCCGAAGCGATCACGGTGAAGGATGTATGGGAACAATGGGGAAATTAAAAAGAACGATCTACGTGGGAAGTATGGCAGCGGCCGTAGCCGTAATGGCAGTTGTCTTATGGATGGACAAGTACTACTTGCCCCTGAGCTTTATGATGATCGGGCTCGCGATGCTGCCCTTCTTCATTCGCTTCGAGCGAAAGACAATGAAGGCGGAAGAGATTCTGCTGATTGCGATGCTTGGTGCGATTGCGGCTGTGAGCCGCGTGCCGTTCGCGCCACTGCCTAGTGTGCAGCCGACATCCTTCGTCATTATGATGTCTGCGCTCGTATTTGGACCGGAGGTAGGGTTCCTCGTAGGTAGTATCGCCGCAGTGGTATCGAACATGTTTCTTGGACAAGGGCCGTGGACGCCGTGGCAGATGTTCTGCTGGGGCATGATTGGATTTACGGCAGGCCTGCTGCGAAATACAAGATTCATGAAGAGCTTGTGGGGCAAAAATATATTCGGGTTTTCATGGGGATTCCTGTTCGGTTGGATTATGAATCTATGGTTTCTGATCGGCATGTATGATCATTTGAACTGGAAGGTATTCGTATCTGCTTATGTCGCCAGCTTTTATTTTGATTTAGCACATGCATTGTCGAATGTTTTTTTCATTACGATTTTCTCAGCGATATGGATCAAGATACTGCTGCGGGTGAAAACGAAATACGGATTGCTGACCACGAATGACGGGAAACTGAAGGATATGTAAATATTCAAGCTGTATACTCTAAATCATAGTGCAAAGAGGAGGTTGAATGGTCTTGGACGATGTAAAACAATACTTGCCGACCGATAAATGTGATTATGATTCAATAGATCGGTTGAAGTCACTAAAACCGGAAGAACTCCAAAGGATAATACCGGAATTGCTAGAGTGGATTCAGGATATCAACTGGCCTGTTGCACCTAAGATTATCGAGATTTTGATTCCATTGGATAAGCTTCTGTTGCCGCAGCTCAGGGTCATATTGCGATGTAACGAATACGATTGGATTGAAAATTGTTTGTGGTACTTGGTTCGGAGGTTAAACTCAGATACACTTTTGGAACTGAGAAATGAATTGGTGATGTTGAGCAAAAGCACGAACCCGAACTTTATAGAGTACGAAATTCCTCAGATCTGCAAGGAGATCATGTCGACGCATTCTATGGAATGATGATGAACCGGATCATGTATATCATGATTTTTCAATCTGTTGCGAGGGGGTATTACTAATTGAGTAAGGACTCATTGGATCTGATAAAAAAGGAAATCTATCAGTTAATTAAGTCGATATCAGTCGATCTCAAACTAGAGAAGAAAATAGACGAAAAACAATTTGAAACACTTCTTCATCACTTGGATACATACAAATATCTAATTAGGGATCAAAATGTATTGTGCAGATCATTTGCAGGGGAAATATTTTATTTATTTAGTACGATGGTACTTCAAGCCAAGTATGTGAGATACGATGAACGACTTATGGATCTTATTTTTCAACTTAGATCGTCCCTCTTGTGTGTATTTGGTGAAAGTCAGTTCGATACATAAATTTAGTAATTTTACACCTTGACCCCTTGCACCTTCTTCGATTAACATAGGATCTATAAAGGGGAGTAGCTGTTACAATAAAGTCGTCATTACGAGGATAATCCTCCGGCTTTGTTGGCAACTTCGATTGTTAGCGAGACCTTTACCGACAGGGTAAAGGTCTTTATTTTATGGCCTTTACCGTGATCGGTAAAGGCCATTTTTGTTTTTAAGGAGGGTTGTCCAGGGAAATTTCTCATAATTGTGCGCAATTGAAGAAAAGATATACATGACATGATAAGAGGAGAGGGTACTATGGATTTCTTTACACCAGAGTTCTGGTCCGCGTTGATGGCGATTGTAGTTATTGATTTAGTACTGGCCGGGGATAATGCAATTGTTATTGGGTTAACCGCTCGGAACTTGCCGAAGGAACAGCAGAAGAAAGTCATATTCTGGGGTACTTTTGGAGCGATTGCGCTTCGTTCCTTGTTGACGCTTGCTGTGGTATGGCTGTTGAAAATACCAGGTTTGCTCTTAGCCGGCGGCTTGTTGCTCGTCTGGATTGCGTATAAGCTGCTTGTGGAAGAGAAAAGCCATGATGTCGGGTCTGCTGGAAGCTTGTTGGCAGCCATTAAGACGATCATTATTGCAGATACGGTTATGGGACTGGATAACGTGCTCGCGGTAGCGGGTGCTGCGCATGGAGATTTTGTTCTCGTTGTACTCGGTTTGCTCATTAGTGTTCCTATCGTGGTATGGGGGAGCACGCTTATTATTAAATGGGTGGAGCGGTTCCCAATTATAATCTATATTGGTGCAGGCGTCCTGGCTTGGACAGCAGCGAAGATGATTGTAGATGAGCCAATGGTGAAGGGATTCTTTACAGCGAACCCCGTTCTGAAATGGGGCCTTATCGTTGTCATCATTGTCGGTGTATTGGCAGCAGGAAGAATGAAGAAGCAGAAGCAAGTGAAGCAGGCCGCTTAATAAGAGTGAACAACTGCTTAGCTGAAAACGACGATCTGAGCACCCTAGCAGGGGTGCTCTTCTTATTACTGGAATCAGATGTAAATGGGTGATGCAGACTGATACCTTTTGCGGTATAATAAAACTACACAATAAAATGGAACTTAATTCCACTAGATGGAACATAATGAACTTTGCTTATGTTCTTATTTCATATCTATAGGGGGTTGATCGTTATGGATAATAAGGAACGATTTTCAACTCGAGTCGATGCGTATGTGAAATACCGACCAAGTTATCCAGCGGAGGCTGTGTCGTATTTGTATGATACAGTGAGGTTCCAAGCGGGTGACGAGATTGCGGATATTGGGGCAGGAACAGGGAAGTTTTCGAAGCTGCTGCTCGCCCAAGGAAGTCGCGTTGTAGCAGTTGAGCCGAATGAGCCGATGCGGGAGGCAGCTGTGCAGGAGCTTGGCGGCATCGCGAACTATCGTACAGTCGACGGAGCAGCGGAGGAAACAGGACTGCCTGATCATTCCGTCGATCATATTGTATGTGCGCAGGCATTTCACTGGTTCGACCGCACCGCAGCCAGAGCTGAATTTCAGCGCATCCTGAAGCCTGGCGGTAAGGTTGTCCTGATTTGGAATTCACGATTGCAACAAGGGACTCCATTTCTGGAGGAATACGAGCGGCTGCTGCAGCGGTATGGCACGGATTATGAGAAGGTGCAGCACAAGAACATTTCAGAAGAAGCGCTGTCAGCCTTCTACGCTCCGAATCAAATGACGGTGGCAAGGTACACGATGAGTCAATTGCTCAACGAAGAGGAGCTCGCCGGTAGACTGCTGTCTTCCTCGTATGCACCAGAGCCTGGCCACCCGAACTATGAACCCATGATGGCTGAGCTCACCCGCATATTCGAACGCAATCAGCAGAATGGCGTTGTATCCTTCGATTATGAGACGGAAATCTTCTGGGGCGAAGTGTAGAGAAATAGCCAAGAATAGCATATTGCTTCACATAAGAGAGGAGAAATACCTCTCTTTTTTTGCGTCTGTGTCATATTTGGTATTGACTCTGCCATACATTATGATAGAATCATTATCACTTATAAATCCTATTGTATTACTAGGTATAAATAAGGGGGATATACGATTTGGCACAAATGATCATTACTGGATTGTTATGCGGGATACTGCTCGGGTTTGTCATGCAGCGCGGCCGATTCTGCCTGACAGGTGGATTTCGTGATATGTATTTAGCGAAGGATAATCGAATGTTCTATGCGCTGCTCATCGCTATCACGGTTCAGAGCATCGGCGTATTTGCACTCATCCAGCTTGGCTTGGTGGAGTTCAAGGCAGGCTCGTTTCAATGGCTGAGCACGATCGTAGGCTCATTCATATTCGGCATCGGCATTATTTTGGCGGGAGGCTGCGCGACAGGAACATGGTATCGTGCCGGGGAAGGCTTGATCGGGAGTTGGATTGCCTTATTCGGATATATGGCGATGAGCGCCATTATGAAGTCAGGTGCGCTGCTGCCGGTCAACAATGGGCTAAAGGCGTATGCCGCCCCGAATAACTCCATCCCGGATACATTCGGATTGTCTGTATGGCCGTTCATCGTCGTGCTCGCTCTCGTGACATTATGGCTTGTTGGCAAGCAGCTGCGTAAACCTGCTGTTGCGATTCCAACCTTGCCAGCGAAACGGAAAGGACTCAATCATCTATTGTTCGAAAAGCGCTGGCATCCGTTTGCTACAGCTGCTCTTGTAGGAATCATTGCACTGCTCGCATGGCCGCTGAGCGAAGCGACAGGACGGATGTCCGGTCTTGGCATTACAACGCCGTCAGCAAATCTGTTGCAGTACATGGTGACAGGCGATAGTACCAAGTATGTAAATTGGGGCGTTTTCTTGGTGCTTGGCATCTTTGCAGGCTCTTTCCTGGCAGCGAAGGGAAGCCGCGAGTTTCGCTTCCGGGCACCGGATGCAAAGACAGCTATATCCAGCTTCGGTGGGGGACTTCTCATGGGCTTTGGAGCGAGTTGGGCAGGAGGATGTTCAATTGGCAATGGGCTCGTTATGACGGCCATGATGACTTGGCAAGGATGGGTATCGCTCATTTTCATGATTTTGGGTACATGGACGGCTTCGTATTTCGTATATGTTAGGCCGCGTACTAAGGCAAGTCGTAACCTAAGCACTTCTTATCATGCAAAGACCGTATAGGAGGAGAATGACATGAAAACGAAATTAGCCGTACTGGGCATGGTATGTCCATTTCCGTTAATCGAGGCGAAGGAGGCGATCCAGTCACTGAACAGTGGCGATGAGCTGGTCATCGACTTCGACTGCACGCAAGCTACGGAGAGCATTCCTCGTTGGGCCGCCGAAGCCGGGCATACGATAACGAACTACGAACAAATTGACGATGCATCATGGACGATTACGGTACGTAAAAAATAACCGAGAACATCGACGAACCGTAGCGGAGAGCTTTACGATGCCGCTTCATGCAGCGAACTAAAGAGAGCTGACTAAAGCAAAAAGGTCGAGTTGGGGACAAAGAGAGTCCTGACTCGACCTTTTATTGATTCCCGATTTTTGATGGCTCTAGGAAAGCTTGTACATATCTTAATATGGGCATTTTGGGTATGTATCCACTTCAAGCACTCCAAACTTCCAGATCCATGGTTGGCACGAAAAATAGGAGGAAATTAAGCTTGAAAAACCATAAATATAAATTGACTCTCACGTTACGTGATACTTTATAGTATTTGTTGAAGGGAGGTTACATGGCAATCATGAGAGTAAAAGAAGTGGCGGACATTGTCGGCATTAGCGTGCGTACCTTGCACCATTATGACGAAATCGGACTTCTGTCCCCAGCTCAAGTTACGGATGCGGGTTACAGACAGTATTCAGATGAGGAGCTGGCTATGCTTCAGCAAATCTTGTTCTTTCGAGAGCTGGGCTTCCCGTTGAAAAAGATTAAAGACATTATTCACAGCCCAACATTCGATCAGACCGAAGCGCTCGAACTGCACCGCAGTATGCTGCAAGAGAAGCGCAAGCGCCTGGATGTCATGCTGGAGATGCTGGATAAGACGATACTACATCGAAAAGGAGAAATTCACATGACGAACAAAGAGAAGTTTCAAGGCTTCGACTTCAGTCATAATCCATATGAGCAAGAAGCGCGCAAGCGGTGGGGAGATAAGACTGTTGATGCGTCCAATGCCAAGGTTGGGAATATGACGAAAGAGGAGCAGACCTCCATGGGAGAGAAGATGAATGCGATATACTTCCATCTGGCAGAACTGCGTGGAACTGCGCCGGATTCAGAAGAAGCGCAGGCAGGGATCAAACAATGGTATGACTTCTTGAATACAATGGGCAACTACTCTCCTGAAGCATTCAAGGGACTGGGTCAAATGTATGTAGATGATGCTCGATTCACCAAAAATATCGACAAGTTCGGAGAGGGCCTTGCCATGTTCATGCGCGACGCTATGGCTGTCTTTGCAGATCGAATCAACGAATAGGCTTTGCAGCTTTGTACGAAATACGAGGGAAAGAGCAAGAATGAGCGAAAGATTGCCCCTAGTTGCTGTACGCAGCTAGGGGCTAATTCGTTTTATATCAGTAGCGGGTGCTTTTATATAATCGAACTGATAGCTCTATAGATTCGAGCAGCTGCCTCTATAGATTCAAGATATCACGGATATCCTGCTCGGTTAGGGCAGATATCGCTTCTTCTCCCGGCTGGATGACCTCTTCGATTAAGTTCTTCTTCCGCTGTTGAATCTCATACATCTTGTCCTCAACCGTTCCTTGTGCAACAAGGCGGATGACCTGCACAACCTGCTTCTGCCCAATCCGGTGGGCGCGATCGGCTGCTTGCTGCTCTACGGCAGGATTCCACCAGAGGTCGTACAGAATAACGGTATCTGCACCGGTCAAGTTCAATCCTGTACCTCCTGCCTTCAAGGAGGCTAAGAACAGATCGCGCTCACCTGCATTGAATCGGCTGCACAGCTCCACCCGCTCAGCGCTCGGCGTCTGTCCGTCCAAGTAGAAGTAGGACACTCCTTGTTCCGCCAGCTCTCGTTTGATCAGTGCGAGCATCTCTGTGAACTGGGAGAAGATAAGCGGTCTTCTGCCAGCCTCTCTTGCTTCTGCGATAATCTCCAGCAGCTGTTCGAACTTTGCAGAGCTTCCAGTATAGTCTTCCATGAACAAGCCAGGGTGGCAGCAGAGCTGACGAAGCCTTGTAATCCCAGCCAAAATTTTGATTCGACTCTTCTGGAACCCATCTTCATCCAGATGCTTCAAGGCATCCTTCTGCAGTTTGGCTAAGTATGCGATATACAACTTCTTCTGCTCAGGCAGCAGCTCTGATGCCTGAAGGGATTCGATCTTCTCCGGCAGTTCCTGCAATACATCTGTCTTCAATCTCCGCAGCAGGAACGGGCGGGAGCGCTTCGCTACGACGTCACGCGGAAGGTCGGTGAACTCCTTTCTCCCAGGGAACAATCCGGGAAACACAGCATCGTAAATGGACCATAGCTCCTCCAGCGAATTCTCTACTGGCGTTCCGGTAAGTGCGAAGCAGTACTCGGCTTGGAGAGCCTTCACAGACTGGGCCGTCTGAGTCGTGTAATTTTTGAACGCTTGCGCTTCATCCAGAATGAGCGTGTGGAAAGAGTGCTTGGCGTACCATTCAATATCTCTGCGCAGCAGCGGGTAGGACGTAATGATAACATCGACGCGCTCAAGATGATTCAGCTTGCGGATGCGTTCCGCCTTATTCCCGTCAGCAATGATGGTGCGAACCGATGGCGCGAAGCGCATGAATTCGTTACGCCAATTATACATGAGCGACGCTGGGCAGACGACGAGCGCAGGAAGCTGCCGCTTTTGAATGTCCGGTAGAACAGACACCATGAAGGCGATGCTTTGCAAGGTCTTGCCAAGGCCCATATCATCCGCCAGAATACCGCCGAAGTGATAGTGGGCAAGTGTCTTCAGCCACTGGAACCCATATGCCTGATATTCCCGAAGCACATGAACCAGACTGTCCGGGACGGGGAATTCCAAATGATCCGGGTTGCGCAAATTCTCCAGCAGCTTGCGGAAGGATCTGCCGAATCGTACGGCTTGCCGCTCTCCCTGAGAGTCGATAAGATGCAGCCCGCGCATAACAGGGATACGGAACTCTGCTCCTGAAGCCTCCCCCTGACGAAGGCCCACCTCATTCATGAAGCGAATGATCTCTTGGAACTGTTCGCTTTCAAGCGGCATGAGCGCGCCGTTTGCCATTCGATAGTAGCGCCGTTTTTCCTCGATTGCTTTGAGCAGCCTTCGTATTTCTGCTTCTGATATTCCATCCATCTCAAACTTGAATTCAAGCCAATCGATACGTTCGTCCACATTGACTGAGATTTTGGGAGGAGCGTTCGGGATGAACAATCTCTCCTTTACGGCTGATGTTGCATAGATGTGCAGGATTCGCTGCAGTTGGGGAACGACATGATACATGAAATTATATTCGGCATCCTCATCATCCAAGAAGTATCCGCCTTCCGTCTTTACAAAGGGCGATTGCTCCATAATTTCTAGTATTCGCTGCTCTTTTTCCGTATTCCGCATCAGAATCCGATTCTCTGTATGCTTGTGTCGATTCGGATCCAGTGGATTAATGGAGATATCTCCGTAGTGGAATTCCAACCCCGCAAGCAGGCGATCTCGAATGCGATCAAGATACAGCTTCGCCTGCAGTTCCGGCTGCACGACTCGATCTGCTATCGCTTGCGCTACGCGTACGCTGCCGAGCTTTTGCAAGCCCGGAACCACCTTGTCCATAATTGGACCGATCTGATTAGGTGATATAAGAATCCGTTGCTGGCGACCGCTGCCCAATGTCTTCTTAAGGTCGGAGAGCCGCTTGCATTGCTCAATCGGGGTTGGAATAAAGGCCCCGTTGGCGATGACAGCTCCGTAGCTCTCCAGCACTGTCACTTGTTCTAATCCTTGTACATCAATGCAGTAGGCATCTTTTTCCGCCTCATCTAGCCTGAACTGTATTGGAAGAGGCTCATCTATAACTGAAAGTCCCTCAAATGTTGATCCGTCATGCGCAAGGAGCACAGAAGGAGCTTGTTGAAGGGCAGGTAGTAGGGCGTCCCACGAATAAGGGGGGATGAGCAGCATCCGTTCATCGTTGCCCTGCCTGGCAAGAATGGCGGAATGCGGCATGTGCCGGTAGACATTTTCGTTGCGGTAAATCGCGATCAACTGTTGGATAACGGCAAAATGCTCGGGACGAAAGCAGTGCAGTGACGGATCATAGGAGAAATGCCTTGAAAATACATAGCATTCTCCGCGGTCGATGCACCGCAGCAATTCGCGAATATGCTTTACGATATATCGTCGCTGCGGCCCGACCCTCATTTCAACGGCCAAAAAGGCTTGCTCGTTGCCTGATGAAACCGGGAAGCAGGTGATTTCTACGTCAAGCGGCTGTCTGGTATCGAATAAGGGGCGGACACGGCTTGATTTCAGTGGAGTATCGTCAAATAAACCGAGTATTCGCTGGGCTAGCTGATCATTCCCCGACTCCATATTCATAGTCACTGCTCTCCTTTCTATATGTGAGATGAGTATATATAAAGTGAACGCATGTTCGTGTATGTCGATAGCTATATGATAACAGAAAGCAATAAAAAAGAAACAACAGGACTTTGGAACTATGCGATTGTAGTCGAAATTAAGAATATATTCAGTGCCGATTGGTAAGATGGGAGTTAGGGTATATATTATGGTCAGTAATTACGTTAAAGGCGTAATAGAGCCAATTATGGAAAGTTGACACCACTGACAGGATGTCTGTAGGCATGTATAATAGGGGCTACGGTGAAAATATTGTTTTCAGAAAATACAAAATATCCCTCAAATCACCTAGGGATATGGATGTCACCTGTCGAATGTAATAGCGATTATACTTTCTTGAGACTCATCTCACGCAGTTTAATTATAAGGCTATAGACTCATTTTTTTTGAGTTGAATATAGGAAAAGGAGGCCGACCCGATGGCGGGCACATGGTTGAAGCTGAAAATCGGTCAGAGGCTCGAGTCCCTGCGCCGATATGTCTCGCCGGCACTGCTTGCTGCCGCGGGAGTATTCATCATTACTTGTATTGCATTATTTGTTCCCCCTTATATCGGAATGGCAGATAACGGCGACTATTTCCGAATTCTCTACAGCAATGGCCTGTACTTCAACGCACCCGATTACTACAGTCAGTATTTTGGATATTTTATTAAGGAATATGGAATATTCCAATACTACAACGAGAATGCGGCAACCTTATTCTCTTCCCAGTCCATATTTATCAAAGCGGCTATTTGGCTCAATCAATTATTTAATCCAGATGTATTCGATATCCGCTTCCAAGCTGCCATATTCGTGGTGCTGTATATCGTTGCCGTATATTTGCTCGTGGAGAGCTTAACGTGGAAGGTTCCTTCCAAGTACGCATACCCGATTTCGATAATCGCGATATTTCTATTCGGTGATACCGCATATACCGCTTACTTTAACTCCTTCTTTGGGGAGAGCATCGTGTTTATTATGCTGATCTTTGTGTTCGCCTCAGGGCTGCTCATCTATCGCAATCGATACAATGACTATGTCATGATGGGTGTGCTGTTGGCCAGCGGACTGCTGTTGACGACAAGTAAACAACAGAATGCGCCTCTCGGCATCATTCTCGGCATATTTGGCATCTTCCTCATCTTTATTCGGAAAGGAAGAACATTCCGGGTATTGATGTCTTCAACGCTCGTGCTTTTGCTTCTGGCTGGTATTGGCACCTACACGCTTATACCGAAGGAGTTCGTGAACATCAACCAATATCATGCGATGACGCGGGGGATATTGATGGGATCCGATGATCCGGAATCTACATTGGAACAATTCAATATGGACAAGCAGTACGCCATACTGAACAAAAGTATTTATTACGAGCTGTACACAACAGTAGATGTAGATTCTGAAATTCTAGAAAATCAGTTCTACAACAAATACGGATTTGTATCGATTCTTGGCTATTATGTAACTCATCCTTCTAAAGCTATCGACATGCTGGATTTGGCGGCCAAGAGCGCATTCAAAATTCGTCCTCCGGCAATGGGGAATTATGAAATATCGGTTGGAAAGCCATTCCGTGCGCAGACGACGTTTTTCTCCGGCTACAGTATCCTGAAGGCAAAAATGGCACCGAAAACATTCGGCTTTGTGATTTTGTGGATTGTGCTTATTGCCGGATTGTACATGCCTTCCTTTGTTGCGGCTGCAAGGGCCAAGCAAATACGGCGCATGATCCGATTCTCCTTTATCTTTATCATGATTTTGATGGGATTGTCGGGAATTGCGGTGTCCATTATTGGTGCGGGGGATGCCGATTTGGCGAAGCATGAATTTGTGTTTACGGCGGTGTTCGACCTTGTCACGTTTGTAACGGTGTCTGACGCCATACGCAGACGCTTATGGAGCAGGCAGGATGAAGATTCTGCACTGCTTACTTCTGATACCGGCACTCATGCACATGAGGGGGCCAAGGTGGTGATGTAACGTGATCCAAAGGAAATTATTTGTATACATGCTTGCATTGCTGCTACTGCTTGGGTGTGGGATGCCTATGACCATTCACGCAGCAGAGCAAGCGGCCTCTAAGGTGCTGCTTATCTACGATAGCTTGGACAAAGGGACAACGAGAGAGGGAAATGTCGAGGCAATGCAGCGCCTGCTGGCATCCTATGGCGTGCAGGTTACGCTCGTTCGTTCTGACCATTATCAGCGGGGGCAGATGGACGCTTATGCGAAGGTGATAGGGATTCACAATCTGACTGATCTGAATGAATCGAATCAGGATTTTCTTCAGGATGTCGAACAGTATCGAGGGGACTACTTGCACATTGGTACGAGAGTCCCTGCAGCGGTGACCGCAAGCTTAGAGCTTCGCGTTCACAGTGGAGTGCCTGGCCCAATTCGAATCGCTATTAATCGCCTGGTTCAAGATGCAATTCGTACCGAGCAAGTGACCATTATCGAGCATGCAGCGGGTACTCATTACGGGAGCCTGAGCCCAGCAGGCGCTCCGTCCGAGTTCCCTTATGGAGTGCGAAACGGCCGCTACGGTTATGCAGCTTATTTCGAGCGGGGCAATATCAGTGAACTGGCAATGTCGCATTTGTTGAAGGACTGGCTGGGCAATGCAGAAGAGGCGCGCAGCTACGTTATTTTCAAGGAAGTATATCCGTTCTCCGACCTGCAGCTGCTGGAGCGGCTTGCCGACCGGATGTACGAGGCGGGAATTCCGTTCATCGCAAGTGTGCAGCCGGTATTCATGAATACCGATTATCCGGCAATGAAGCGATATATGGAAACACTGAAATATGTTCAATCCCGCAATGGAAGCATTATTGCAAATGCTCCAGTCGTAGCCTCAACGGTCAATCTAAGCGATACGACATTAAAGGGGAAGATGGAAGGGTTCATTGACGTGCTTGCAGACTATGGGATTGCACCATTGGGACTTGGAGCGGACTTCTATTGGACCTATGACCAAAGATATGCGGAAGAGGGCATGAGCTTTACGGACTCGGTCGTGTTGTTTCCAAATAAGACGTTGAAGTACAGAATTCAGACGAATGAGTCCAAGGCATTCCCGTTCTCCGCATTCAGCATGCAGCCTGGATTTTTAGAGCAATTCGGTCATTCCGGAACTTTCATGCCTGCAATGCCTATGAATACCGCATTAACCTTTGACTTTCCCGATACAGAAGAGAAGCTGGACGACATCATAGAGCAATTGCAGAGCAGCTGGATAACATTTTCTGATTATAAACACGCCTCCCATACCGTTCGTACCCCCAACAGCATCATTATGTCTCGGAGCGGTAGTGTGACCATTAACGGACAGGGTGTAAACTTGGATGTCGTGATCAAGAAGGTAAGCTCGGATTATGTATATAAGGAAAAAGAAGTGAAGAGCTTCGAGACGTTGTTCAATGTACAGAACAAAATTTTTATTGTCATTATCGTACTGACGCTTATTGCATTCACAGGGTTTCTCATCGTGGGTAAACGACTGTACAAGCGCAAATATTACAAATAAGGAGATAGCCATGACGACTGCAGATATTTTAATGCTCATAGCGGTTATCTGTATTTGGTCGCTCTTGCTCGTCAACGTCGTCCTGATCATTGCAGGATACTTGTACTACATCAAGATCGAGAACGAGGAAGTGCCGGAAATTAAGGGCGAGGCGCCATTCGTCTCCATCATGGTGCCCGCCCATAATGAAGGGAAGGTCATCACGAAGACGGTGGAGTCGCTATTGGCGCTGGATTATCCTCATGATCGATACGAGATTATCGTTATCAATGATAATTCATCGGATAACAGCAGCGAGCTGCTGGGCAATTTGCAGCGCAAGCATGACGGCCGCAATCTGATTATCATCAACACGGATGCGGTGACAGGTGGGAAAGGCAAATCTAACGCGCTTAATATCGGATTCAAGCAGAGCCGAGGCGAATTGATTGCCATCTACGATGCAGACAATACGCCAGAGAAGACGGCTCTACGCTATCTGGTAGCAGAGATTACGAACGACGATACACTCGGTGCGGTTATCGGCAAGTTCCGTACCCGCAACCGCAACACGAACCTGCTTACGCGCTTTATTAACATCGAGACGCTGTCATTCCAATGGATGGCTCAGGCAGGACGATGGAAGCTATTCAAGCTGTGCACGATTCCGGGGACGAACTTCATTATGCGGCGGAGTATCGTGGAGAGCATAGGCGGCTGGGACGTGAAGGCGATTGCGGAGGATACGGAAATTAGCTTTCGCATTTACATGATGGGTTATCGAATTAAGTTCCAGCCGAAATCTGTAACATGGGAGCAAGAGCCGCAGACGGTAAAGGTATGGTTCAAGCAGCGAACACGCTGGGCGAAGGGGAATATTTACGTCATCATCAAAAACATCCCGCTGCTTTTTGACCGCAAGGCAAGAAATATCCGTTTTGATATCCTATATTTTTTATCGATTTACTTTTTGCTGCTTACCTCATTGGTCATGTCCGACATCTTGCTCATCTTACATGCTTTAGGCTACGTACATACGACGATAGCTGGCTTCAGTTCCTTCTTATGGCTGCTGGCCATCACGCTGTTCATCTTAGGTACCTATATTACGTTGATCACGGAAAAAGGGGAGATGGTGCTCTCCAATCTGTGGATCATTATGCTGATGTATGTATCGTATTGCCAGATGTGGATGGTCGTAGCCGCTTATGGGCTCTATAACTATGTGAAGGATTTATTATTCAAGCGAGAAGTCAAGTGGTACAAAACAGAACGCTTTTAGAAGGTCGATTTTGATCACGCAGTATCTCAGGAAGTAACTCGGCATCGAATCTTGCATTCACTCTCGAAGTCCGCTGCTCATGTAGTTCGCCCTACATTCCGCTGCTCCTTACAAGTTTTGCAAAGCAAAACTCTCTTCGGAAGCATCGGCTTCGAGTTCAAGCAACCTTCTCGGTGCTGAAAATCGACCATTTTGATCACGCAGTATTTCGACCATTTGATCAGGCATTTATATAGGAACTCGTTCGATTACGGAATACTCATTTATAAGAAAAGACAGGAGAGAAGCTTGTGAATAAACGGTGGATCGTAGTCGGCATGACTTGCTTGTCCTTGTTATTCGGACAGCTTGGACAGGCCTCGGCAGCTGTGGCTCCCGCATTGGGCTCTGCTCAACTGAGTACGTATGAAGAGACATTTTCAAGTGCGGACACATCTTTGTCCGGGATTATGTCCTCCAGACAGTTCAACTTCCAGACTGAGGAGTATTGGAAGGTTGATGAAGTTAAGATTCATGTAGATTATAAGGCGTCGCCTTTGACGAAAAGAGAACGGTCAAGCGTGACGCTGTCATTGAACGGGAAAAAGTTTCATTCCTTTCGTCCTGACGTCAGCAATGATCCAAAGCGTCGCCTTACGGTATCCGTTCCGAAGGAACTGCTGGTGAAAGGGAATAACACGCTGACGATCGAAGGTTATATTGTCACTACGGATGCAAATCAAATTTGTATGCCGTCGGAGAAGCGTGACAACTGGCTGCAGCTGTTTGCGACGTCAGGCGCCTCCATTCGATATACGAGTGAGGCGATTAAGCCGAGCATTCGCGATTTTAACCGTCATTTTATAGGCATGGATACGGTTAGTGATGAACGTAACGCGATAGCGATCCCGAAGAATAGCAAGCCAGCTGAACTGGAGGCTGCCGTATATGCATTATCAGGATTCGCGAAGCAAAATCGACTGAAGCAAAAACAAATTCCGATGTATGCATTCGATGCTGATGCCTTGAAGGGGAAAACAGCAGTTGTGGCTGTGGCATTGTACGATCAACTGCCGGAGGCTTGGAAGAGTGAGCTGGGCAATGTAGATGTCGCGCAAGCTGCGGTGATCCGCGTGATTCGGACGGGTACACAGCCTACTCTTGTCGTTACTTCTCAGGATCCTGCCATGCTGGTGAAGGCAGGACGATTGCTGGCAAATCAAGAGCTGGTCAAGCAGTTGGACGGGGATACGAAAATGGTATCGGGCGATACGGATGTTACGACACCTGAAGTCACCATTAGCAGGGACATGAAGCTTACGGACAATGGCGATAAGCTGAAAGGCTGGATGCATCAAGAGAAATCATACTTCATATCGCTTCCGGCCAACCGCACGATTGCCGAGGCGAGTAAAATCCACCTGGACATGCGGTATGCGACCAATCTTGATTTTGATCGCTCCATGGTTACGGTGCTCATTAACAACACGCCAATCGGCAGCAAGAAGCTGAATATGGATTTAGCCAACAAGGATACATTAACCCTGCCGATTCCGAAAAATTTAGATGTAACGGGTAACTTTACAGTCACGGTTGCATTTGATTTGGAGCTTCGGAATGTTGTGTGCATGGAGCCGCAGGATGAGATGCCCTGGGCATTCATTACGAAGGATTCGGTACTGCAGCTGAAAACGAAAGATAAGACAGAGCTGCTGTTCGACAGCTATCCGAACCCATTCCTTCGTGACGGCAGCTTCAATCAAGTTGCGGTTGTGATGCCGAAAAATCCAGATATGTATACGTATCAGTCGCTGGCGAATGTGTTCAATCTTCTTGGCCAATATGCGGAGGGCAATGCAGGCGAAGTCCGGTTCTTTGAGGATAGCGCAGCTGCTTCTGACTTGAAGGCTCATAACGTGATCGCAATTGGCAGCTATAACAATAATAAAGTCATTCGGGATAATAATGATAAATTGTATTTTAAATATGGAGCAAACGGAGAAGGGTTTACCTCCAATGAAAAGATGAGCGTGGACGCGGATTACGGCAAGCGTTTAGGTACGCTTCAGATCATCGAATCTCCGTTTGAAGCAGGCCGAGGCTTGCTTGCTATTAGTGGACCGAGCACCGAATATGATTATTTGGCCTCCAAACTGCTCGCCAGTGATAATGCGAAGTGGAGAATATATGGAGATGGCGTAGCCACGAACAAGGACGGCGACATCCACGCCTTCCGCTTCAAGAAGCAGGCGGAACAGCAATCTTCCTCGATTGTGGAGCAGGTTCTGCAGCGTGGGGACGTTCTGGGCTTCATGGTGGCCGCAATGCTTATCGGCTTGCTCGTGCTCGTATCCCTCATTTTCATGATTCGCAAATACCGCAAGAAACGGGGGGCTGGCGATGAAACGGAATCAAAGTAGTCTCCTGTCGGACGGCGCCTTCTTGCTATGGTTTTTGCTGAGCTTCGTATGCATTGCATTTACGGTGGGTGAGCCGAATCGCTACATCCTGAACATAATTTTGCTGAATGTGGCCTTTCTTATCGCGATCGTTACGTACTTTACGAGTGTGACAACGGGGTTAGTTCTGAATATTGTGTTCCTGTTCGGATACGGGACGTTTACGTTGTATCAGACTGTCGTGGAAGGTGGGGTCGTTGGGGCTCATAATTATTTCTGGCTTATCATGACGCCAGCCTTTACCGTAGTTAGTGCCATGCTTACACTCGGCAATCGAAGATTGCAGACGGAGAACGAACAGCTGAAACGGATAAATGCATCTCTGGCGACGATGGACGAAAGCACGGACTTGAAAAATAGCCGCTCGTTCCAAAAAGATGCCAAGGTATTTATGGCTCTCTCTACGCGTTATCATATTCCGCTGACGCTGCTTGTCGTGCAAGTGAGATATTGGGACGAGCTGAAGCGAATGGTAAGCGAGGAGCAAATGTCGGAAATGATCTATGGTGTGTCCAAGCTTAGTGAGACAAGCATACGTATGAATGACTCGCTATACATGCTGAATACGGATAATCCGACATGGGGCCTGCTGTTGTTTACCGACCGTGACGGCGCCAATGTGGTCATCGAGCGGTTGAAGGAGAAAGTTGCCTCCTTCAATGACGTAGAATTGGCTGGCAAATACAAGATCGAGCTGAATCTTACCGTGGGAGCCTTGGAATATTCTCCTGAGACGGTATCCACGCCGCTGGAATTCATAACGCAAGCAAGAAAGCAGATGGAGTACGATGTATAAAGGGATCAGAAAGCCATAGGGGCATCCGGCCTTGGATCAAATCCATCCACCGTAGTCAGGTGGATGGATTTTTTATTATTCTCCGTTCTGTCCCTCGTTGTCAGTGTTTCTAGCCCATTCATCTATCCATTGAATGGCAGCCATCCGCTCGTTCCAGGTTCGCGTCAATATGCGCTGCAAAAGAATTGAACGGCTTGCCGATACTGTCCTTGCTGCGATCCATGCTTCAAGCGGGCAACGGTATAGGGCGCTCAGTAACAATCGTTCAGGTGGTGTCCAAGGCTTCACTTGCCCATATCCCTGCAATAGGGCCTCTATGTGGGCAAGGTTGAAATGAGTGGTGTTGAACAATGTTTTCGTAATCTCATAATAAGCAGAATCGATTCTTACTTGATCCCAGTCGATGAGATAAAGTCCGTTCGGGCTCATGATGACATTCGGAGAAGTGATATCACCATGAATTAGTGTGGGTCGATAGGTCTCCTCATTTAAGAGCTGTTGTATTTCCATGTTGTTGATGATGCCTTGTGCTTCTGCAGCAAGCTCTGTACATTGCGTGCCGTATGTCCTGAACCAAGATGCCCTTCTTCCGCTTCTGCGCAGTACCGGAAGCTGGCGGCGAAATGCAGCGTCTTGCTGGAATAGATGCTGTACTACCTTATGCGTAACGAGAGGTGTTGGAGGGAGAATTCCTTGGCAGCAAGTATGAAGTACAGCTAAGGCCCTGCCCAACTGCTCGAAGTCCTGAGCATGCTGTGGTCGATTCCCCTCTACCCATTCCATCATGTAGTACGGCCTGCCACGGCGGCTCACCCACATTCTCCCGGTCGATGTGGACAGCCAACGGGGGAGATGAGGATAGCTCTGTTCCTGAAGCATCTTCACATAAGCCGAAATTCGGATCATTTGCTGCTTCGTCGTCAGCTTGGTTATCACCTTGGATTTATAAAAGGGTTTAATGGCGAATATCCCTTCCTCTGTAGAAGCCCGGTATGCTGCCGTGGATTTATACAGGGAACGATATGATTTAACTTTCCTTAGATGCAACCCATATTGCCTCGTAATCGTATGAAATTGAAACTTAGATAACCGACGAGCCACTTCTTCGATGTCCCCCTGTCCTTATACATTTCACGCAAGGAATGTCTATCGTCAGTGTATTCGAGGAACTAGAAGTGGACATAGGCGAGTGCGCCTTTCGATTGGGGCTCTCTTGAAGATTGTTCAGTAAATGTTCAGCAAGCTGGAATATAATGTTGGATAATGAGATTCCGAGGTGGAGTATGGAGACACGAAAAGGCAGAATGTTGTTGACTGCAGTGACTTTGCTAGCGGCTTTGCCGCTGCATATGTATTTGTCGCTAAATGGTCTAAATCATTATTTGGTCGTGGTCATGTCAGCTTTGGCCCTGTTATTCTCGTGGCAAGTTGGCAAGTACATCGATCGATTACGATACGAACGTGATACGGATCCGTTAACGAGGACGCACACCCGCCCGGCAGCATTGCGCCTGTTCCGTGCAATGTCCAAGAAATCAATCAAAGCCAATCACAAAGTGGCTGTCTATTTCATCGACATCGATAACTTTAAGACGATTAACGATAGTTATGGTCATCATGTCGGTGACACGATGCTGAAGAAGGTAAGCAGTCAGCTGCTGCAAATGAAAATTCCCGGCAAGCGGGTTGCGCGCTGGGGCGGAGATGAGTTCGTTATTATGGTTCCTTGTGCGGATGATAAGGAAGTGCATATTGTTCAGCATACCTTGCTATCCCACATTCAGCTTCCGACGAGTTACCAGCAGACACCGTTGTCTATCTCCATAGGCTGCTCAACATTCCCAAGTCAAGGCATAAGTCTGAATGAACTGGTGGACATTGCGGATCAGCAGATGCTATGGAATAAGCGCCAGAGCAAGTCGGATGCCCATCGGAAGCGAACTGCGACTCTATCAAATGGACATTGCGAAGAGGCGTCATCACGCCGATGTGTAATGGAAAAATAGTGAAACAACAGACGGTGTTCCTCGTATTGTCTTCTACACGACATCGACCTCGCTTGGTGGACAAGCATGTTTGCAAGCGATACGGAGCAATGGAGGGGCAATCAGTTGGAGAAGACAAAACTAGTCCGTATCTTTGATAAACAAGCTGCTCAATACGATAAGCGCCGCGAAGATCCGAAGCAGCGAAAATGGAGAGAGAAACTAATCGGCAGCGCAGCAGGGGACGTGCTTGAAATTGCAGTTGGAGCAGGAGCCAACTTTCCATACTACCCTTCAGGTGTGAGTATTACCGCTACTGACTTCAGTGAGGGTATGCTGGATAAGGCGAGGAAGGCGGCGGAACATTACCGGTTGAATGTCAATTTCATATGCTCGGATACGGAAGAATTGAATTTCCCTGAGCAATCTTTCGATACGGTTATCTCCACGCTATCCATGTGCAGCTACCAGAATCCGATGATGGTGCTGCGCAACATGCGTCGCTGGTGCAAACCCGACGGCAAGCTGCTGCTAATGGAGCATGGGATCAGCTCGAAGGCGGCTGTATCTGCGGTGCAGAAGACGCTCAATCCACTGCTATATCGCTTTACGGGCTGCCATCATACACGCAGCATCATGGATATGATTCGCGGCGCGGACATCAAGATTGAACGGGAAGAGAGTTACTGGCTCGATATGTTGCACGTTGTGTGGGCGAGACCGTAGCAGCATCGAGGGGTGGTCTTGATTCGTGATACTTCTTAACCTTAAAATAGAGACAGCCTGTTATCCTTAAAGGGATCAGGCTGTCTTTCTTGTTGATCGGACTGCAAGCTATGCTGTCCATCATTTCAGTATTAATTCAATCATGCCGCAAAGCTTCTACAGGCTTCAAGGAAGCTGCTTTGTTGGCAGGGAATATGCCGAACACGATGCCGATGATCGCGGAGAAAGCAAATGCGTAGATGACGATATCGACTTGGATGGCGGTAGCAACGGACAAGAAATGGGTCATGGCAAAACAGGCGCCATAGGCGAGCCCAATCCCAGTCAATCCGCCCAGTCCACTAAGAACAACCGATTCAATGAGAAATTGCAGTAAAATATCGCGTTTCTTGGCACCGAGCGATTTGCGAATGCCGATTTCCCGCGTACGCTCCGTGACAGATACCAGCATGATATTCATTATCCCAATTCCCCCGATAATGAGGGAGATGCCAGCGACACCTGCCATCATTGTTGACAGCGTCTTCGTGATCGAGCTCATCGTCTCCTTGACATCCTGCTGGTTGAAAATATTGAAGCTGTTCGTATTGCCGCGGAACAGCTTCGTCAGCTTCTCATTCAGCTGGTCGACGACCACGCTCATGCGTTCTTCCTGAGCAACCTTAATGTTGACGGAGCGAACGCCGGCCGATTGAAACATTCGCTGCGCCGTTGTAATAGGGATGAGAACCTTCTCGTCATTCGATCCGCCGAGCGAGCTTCCCTTAGACTCCAGCACGCCCACGACTTTGAATCGAGCGCCATCGAGCAGTATCGTTTGCCCGATGGGATCTGCTCCCTTGAATAATTCATCTGCCGTATCTACGCCAAGCAGGGCCACTCGGGAATAGCCTGTGACGTCAAGCGGCACGATATAGCGTCCGCTCTGATTTTTGAAGTCCTTCACCTGCTCATATTCTGGTGTAATGCCTTCTACAGTCACGGATGCAGATTCGGTCGTCCCGTTCTTGACGGTCGCACTCCCAGATACGATAGGAGCCAAGCCCTCGATATCCGGTATATCATCTGCGAGATGGATGGCATCCTCCAAAGTTAATGTCGTTTGGCTGCCTCGACCCATAATGTTCACGGACAACTGATTCGTTCCCAGGCTTTGCAGGGATTGCTCGACTGCATTGGAAGAGCCTTGGCCCATGGCCATTAAGGAAATAACGGTAGCTACACCAATTAATATCCCCAGCATAGATAGGAAGGTGCGCAGCTTATTGGAACGGATACTGTGCCATGACATTTTGAATCCTTGCGACAGCTTCACGCCCATTCCCCCTTTCTTCGGTCAGGATGCCGTCATTCATGAAGACAACCCTCTTCGCTCGAGCAGCGACCTCCATGTCGTGAGTGATGAGCACGATCGTATGTCCTTCTTGATTGAGCTTATCGATCAGTTCGAGCACCTCGTGTCCCGTCTTCGTATCCAATGCCCCAGTTGGTTCATCTGCAAGCAGGATGGGAGGGTGTGCGGCCAATGCGCGAGCGATGGCTACTCGCTGCTGCTGCCCGCCGGATAGCTCGCTTGGCCGATGCCCAATCCTATCCTCCAAGCCCACCTGCTGCAGTGCCTGCAGTGCTGCTTCCCGTCTCTCTTTATTGCTTAATCCACGGTAGATGAGAGGCAGCTCAACATTTTCAATGGCAGTCAGCTTAGGGAGCAGGTGGAAACTTTGAAAGATAAATCCGATCTTATGATTGCGAATGTCTGCAAGCTTGTTGTCGCTCAGGCGGCTTACTTCTACTCCATCCAGCGTATAACTTCCTTCACTTGGCGTATCCAGACAGCCAATGACGTTCATCAACGTCGACTTCCCTGATCCAGAAGGGCCAATAATGGCTACAAAATCGCCATACTGAATATCGAGATTGACGCCTTGGAGAATATTGACCTCTTCCGATCCCATTCGATATGACTTCTTAACGTTACAAATGGAGATGATGCTTTGATTATTAGACATGTTTGCCATGACATTGGCAGTATTGGCAAGCTGCTTCATTGGCGACCGCCTCTGCTTCCCATCGAGCCGCCCTGGAAGCTCGCTCCCCCAGGGAACCCACCACCGCCAAAGCCCATTCCATTCTGGCGCTGTCTTTGCTCGGTGGTACTGCTACCGCTGCCTGCCTTGCCTTGTGGGGTGGCAATTAAGACAGCATCACCAGCTTGAAGCCCGGATGTGATTTCGGCATAAGTGTCGTTGCTAATCCCAACGACGACTTCCTTAAGTGTGCCGCCCATTGCTTGTCCCATACCCACACGTCCATTGTTTCTTGTATTCCCATTGCCTGCATTCCGCTGATTGATCGCCTTGCTATCTTGCTTATCTGCTCCTTCGGCGTTGTCTTGTCCGCGAGTAGTATCCTTGCCATCGTTCGTCGTGGTGGGGGGACTCTCAGCATCGCTAGGCACACGCACAAAATGCTTGCTGCCCATCGCGATAACAGCGTCGACGGGAACGAGCACGACATCCTTCTTAGACTGGGTAACGATTTCCGCTTGACCGGACATGCCGGCGAGGACGCCATCCGGCTTGGTTAGGCTGATGCCGACCTCATAAGTAGCGACACCATTGTTGCTGTTGCCCTCTTTTCCAATTGAAGTGATTTTTCCAGTAAATTGTTGGTTGGGGAAGGCATTGAGTGTAACTTGCGCTGACTGTCCGGATTGAATCGATGGAATATCGAGCTCGTCAGCTGACATGATAAATTCGAGTTTGGTATAGTCGGCGATGACCGCGACTACGGTATTTTCATTCACATCATTGCCTGTTTCAATCTGGCTCTCCTTAATTGTCCCTGCAGTTGGAGCAACTACATCGTGATTCTCTGCTTCTTCGGCCTGGAGGCTGGCGAGTGTAGATTCATTTTGCTCGATTTCCAAGTCGAGGGATTCCATGTTCACCTGAATGGACTCCCGGTTCTCCTCAGGTGCCTCCTTGTACTGCTTCTGAAGCTGCTGCATTTGCAATTGCTGCTTTTTAAGCGACAACTCCGTTTGCTTGATTCGCTCTGAGTTGTCTGTCTTTTTGAATACAACAAGCGTCTGGCCTTTTTTTACTTGATCACCTACTTTGAAGTTGATTTTGCTGATCGTACCTTTATAGCCAGCCTTGACGTTGTTCACCTCCGACACGCTAACGGCTCCAGATCCGGATACCTTTGTTTCCATGTTCCCCTTACTTGCTTGTACGGTTCTTGTTGGCAAATTAGCAGCTGAAGGCTGTTCTGCCGGCCGCTGGGTCAAATACACAGCGGTGGCTGCACCTGCTACAAGCAGAATCCCTGCCACATACACCCATTTCTTCATCGTCTCTATCCACCTTTACCGGTTCTGTTGGGCATTCAATCGTTGTGCCCGCTGAACTTAGGGTACTTACCATAGATGAATGGTCCATTAAAGCACACTGAGTAAAAACTGAGCATTAGCTGAATAAACGCTGAAAGTGGAATAACAGACTACATTGTGGAGGAAGTGGAGCGGCTAGAAGCTGCCAATAAAGCAGGGGGTAATGTAGTGATGAGCCTCATTTTCATTTTCACAGTGAGATCAGTATAATAGAGCCTATATTTCAATGCAGACATCGAGGGGGCATCATGGCAAAACGAAAGTGGATCATAGGCCTGATCGTCCTTGCAGCTATATTCGGTTATGTGATTGTTCGATTCTTGTCTTCCACACTTGCAATCGAACGTCTAGTTGGGCAGCTGGAGACGGGTACAGACGCAGGGCAGCAGCAATCGCTTAAGCATGTGGTGCTCATTGCCCAAGAGCTGGATAATCCCTTCTGGAGCACGGTGGAGCAGGGGGCGAAGGAAGCAGCTGCACAGCGGGATATGGAAATCGAATATACCGGACCCATACGCATTAACCCGTCGGAGCAGATGAGGTTGCTGGCCAAGGCCATTGCCTCCAAGCCGGATGCCATTTTGACACAGGGAATCAATGAGCCACGATACGATGAACTCGTAGGCAGAGCAATGGATCAAGGCATTCCGGTTATAACGGTGGATTCCGATGCACCGGACAGCAGACGGTTCGCTTATGTCGGAACAGATAATCGGGCGGCTGGTGTACAAATGGGTGAATTGGTCGTTCATGGCTCAGCATACAAAGGGAAAATAGGCATCATCTTAGGCAGCGAACTGGCTGACAATCAACGGAAGCGGCTGGAGGGATTCAGATCCATCATCGATAAGGCTTCAGGCTATGAGATCGTAGACGTGCGTTCATCGAATATATCTCGCATCGAGGCAGCGAAGCAGACGAAGCTTATGCTGAGCGAGCATCCGGATATACGAACGATTATCGGGTTTAGTGCGTGGGATGCCGCAGGGATTGTAGAGGGATTGCAAGCTGCGAATAAGGGGAAGATTAACGTATTTGGCTTCGATGATGTAGAGGCAACTAGGCGTGCGATTGCTCACGGAGACATCGTAGCAACGCTCGTGCAGCAGCCAAGGGAGATTGGCGCCGAAGCAGTATCCATTCTGCAGCAAATTTTTGCGGGCGAGCCGTACGCAGCAACTCAATATACAAGTACTAAGGTTTTGGAACAATGATGAATATACGGAAAAAGCTATTGATTTTCATTCCGGCGCTGCTCGTCTTGAGCAATGGCGTCTCCTTTTTCGTCTTCCAGAGTGGAAGAACCGTACAGCAAAGCTATAATGTCATGCTGGAGCGGGTATTGATGTACAGGCAAATTGCAACCCAAACCGACAGCAATCTGCGTGCCTTGAACATCTATTTGTTAGATCAAAGCGATCGATCGCGCGAAGAGTATCTTCGTGAGGCTCATAGTCTGAAGTTGATGAGAGATCAATTGACGGAGCAAAAAACGAATGCTCCATCCGCCGGAGCGGACGTGCGTAATTATCGCAATCTGCTGAACACGTATATCGAAGAGGAAGCAGGTGTGCTAAAGGCGTGGGGGGAACCGAGCTCTCTGCGTTATGTGCCGCTGTATGAGGAACTGGAAGCGACGGCAGGGTTCATCCGAGAAGAAGGGCATCAATTGATTGATGCGGAGCTTCGTTATTATCAGCCCTTCTACCGGCAGATCTTCACGCACACAGAAGCGATGAATCGATGGGGAATCGGACTTTTTATTATCAATACGCTGCTAAGTATCATGCTTGCCTATTGGCTATCGCTAGGCATTACCGAGCCAATTAAGAAGCTGGTTCATGCAGCGAGAGCAATTTCCCGCGGCAACTTGCAGACGAAGCCTCCACAAGTGGAGGGCAGCAGTGAAATTCGTATGCTGTCTGAAGCGTTCGGGCGCATGCAGGATGATCTTCTGCAGTTGATTGAGAAGGATAAGGCGAACTTGGAGAAGGATCGGCTCGTGAAGGAATTGGAGCTCAAGGCGCTGCAAAATCAAATGAACCCGCACTTTCTGTTCAACTCTCTTAATGTGCTTGCCAAGCTTGCCTTGTTAGAAGGTGCGGAACGAACTAGCGATTTAACTGTGTCGATGTCTAACTTGCTCCGCTATAATCTGCGCAAGCTGGATCAGCCTGTACCGCTCCGAGATGAAGTGGAGCAAGCAAAGGAGTATTTCACGATTCAGCAGGCTAGATTCCGTGATCGAATCCAGTTTGTTACCCACATTGATGAAGCAGCCTTGGACGTGCTCGTTCCTGTGCTTACCCTGCAGCCGATTTTGGAAAATGTATTTGTTCATGGCATTGAAGGCATGGAAATAGGAGCGGTTGTAACCTTGTCCATTGAACGTGTACCGAGCGAGGTGCGAATCTCGATTGCAGACAATGGCAGCGGCATGACGGAAGAGACGCGCAGCGCCCTGCTTCGCATGGATGCAGAACCAGCAGATTCCCGATCAGGGGGACAATCTACAGGACTTGGAACGTACAATGTATTTAGACGATTAGAACTGTACTATGGCAGAACCGATCTGGTGGATATTCAGAGCGAGCCCGGAGGGGGCACAACCGTATTGATTCGAATACCGGACAAGGAGAATCACAAGGGGCAACAGGATATTGGCAGGATAATGAATCCTCGATAATTGGAGGTATCCTTACTAACATGTGAATCAGAAAGGAGGGAGAACATGTATCGATTGCTAATTGCTGATGATGAGGCATTAGAGCGGGAGGGCTTGGAGTGGATTATTACGAAAATGATGCCGGATACCTTCGAAGTTATTCATGCAGACAATGGTCGTACAGCAATTCAGAAGGCTGACGAGCATCGCCCTCATATCGTCATGATGGATGTCCGAATGCCAGGCATACAGGGATTGGATGCCCTGAAGGAGATTAAGGAACGCCATCCACTCGTCAAAATGGTGCTCGTTACTGCGTATGAATATTTCGATTACGCGCAGCAGGCACTTTCTCTTGGAGTGAAGGAATACTTGGTGAAGCCCGCAAAGCGAGATCAAATTGTAGCTGTACTACAGCGTCTAGTTGACGAGATTCGGGATGAGTGCAGGAAGCGTGACGAGCAACTTGCCATTCGGGATAAATTTTATCAACTGCTTCCCATGGCTGAGACGGAGCTTGCCCTTGCCTTAATGGCGGATCAAGTTCATAAGGCAGACGCCTTGCAGCTTGCTGATATTTTGGAGCTGTCGCTCGATCGAGGGTATGCGCTAGTGGTTGCGATGAATGGAATGAAGTCTGCTGCGGGCCAATCATACGAAGACGAGAAGCAGCTCGCGGTCGACGTATCGAAGAGTATATTGAAGGAGCAGGTAAAGGAGAGACACAGCTGGATCGTCAGTCCGATTGTGCATGAACATATGGCTGTTTTTATTTTGGGCAAGGGAACGGCAGAGGCTGGTTCTATGCAAGAGGAAGTGCAGGGCATCGGATCAGAGCTTATCGCAGCTTTGCGCAGACAATGCGGTCTTGAAGTTACGGTCGGAGTTGGGACGCTTCAGCGGCACGTTGAAGGAATACGGCGTTCCTATTATGAAGCAGTGTTTGCCTCGACGTATCCAAGTTCGTGGGGGAGTCTATGCCGATTCGAGGAACTGCAACTGCCTGCAAGTAATGCTTCTTGGCTGCCTGATGATCGGGTTGAACGAGGAACATCTGCTGAGGGAGCGTATGTAGAGCATGCAATTAAGCGTATCCGGGAGGAACGTGAACAGCAGACATGGAATGTAGTCGATCGTGCTGCTGCATACATCGTAGAGCGATATCAGGAAGAATTGTCTTTGGAGGAAGTAGCGGACCATGTCCACTTGAATCCGCATTATTTCAGCAAAGTATTCAAGCAGCAGACAGGAGAAACGTTCATTGATTATGTCACGCGGCTGCGGATTGATAAAGCGAAGGCACTCATCTTGGATGGGCAATTCAGCCTGAAGGAAGTGTGCTATATGGTCGGCTACAAAGATCCGAACTACTTCAGCCGTGTGTTCAAGAAGGTAACGGGCGTAACGCCAACCGAATATCGAAGTACGGAGAACTAAGTCCATGCCCATATGTCGGCATGGACTTTTTTGTCCTCCAAGACAAGAATGTGCTAGTTTGTGGCCAATGTTTGGAATCCGTGCGAGCAGGGAACGATATTATGCTGATGATCCGCAAAGAAGTGAAGGGTTTCATCGTCATGATCGGACAAGCTGAATGTTATAATGAAGCTCCAGTCTTCATTGATTTTACTCAAAGGGGTATAAAATTATGAGTACGCAACAAGGCGAACACAATCAAATAAATATGAAGTATGTTACGCTCGTATCGATTGTAGCCGCACTCGGAGGCTTGCTGTTTGGATTTGACACTGCTGTTGTCTCTGGTGCAATCGGTTTCATGAAAGAGAAGTTCGGTCTGTCCGAATTTCAAGTCGGCTGGGCAGTATCCAGCTTAATTGTAGGATGTATCGTCGGGGCGGCAAGCACAGGCATACTGGCTGACAAGTTCGGCCGAAAAAAGGTGCTTATCGCAGCTGCACTGCTGTTCATTGTTGGTACAGCAGGTTCTGCAATTCCAGCAACATTCTCGGGTTATATCAGTGCTCGCATTGTTGGTGGTCTCGGAATTGGTATTACATCTACACTCTGCCCGCTCTATAATGCGGAGATCGCGCCTGCGAAGTATCGAGGCCGACTCGTTGCTTTGAATCAGCTAGCGGTTGTAACAGGTATTTTCCTCGTCTATTTTGTTAACTTGGGCATCGCTGGCGCAGGTGATCACGCTTGGGGCGTGGAGAATGCATGGCGCTGGATGTTCGGTGTAGGAGTTATTCCGGGCGTACTGTTCTTGGTTCTCCTGTTCTTCGTACCAGAGAGTCCAAGATGGTTGATTACCCAGGGGCGGGCAGCCGAGTCTCTGCCAATCCTATGCAAAATCCACGGCGATGAGCTGGCACGCAAAGAAGTATTGGACATTAAGGAAACGTTCAAGCATGAAAAGGGTTCGCTCTCGGATCTATTCAAGCCAGGTCTTCGTTTGGCACTCATTGTTGGTGTCGTGCTGGCCGTGCTTCAGCAGGTAACAGGTATTAACGCAGTTATGTATTATGCACCGGAAATCTTCAAGCAAGCAGGTGCTGGAACGAATGGTGCATTGATTCAAACGATTCTCGTCGGTTTCATCAACTTCGTGTTCACGATTCTGGCATTGTGGTTGATCGACAAGGTCGGCCGTAAGGCATTATTGATCGTCGGATCATCCCTGATGGCGATATGCTTGCTTGTGATCGGGTTTGCGTTCCATACAGGTCATACCTCTGGAATGCTGGTGCTTATCTGTATTCTGGTGTACGTTGCTGCCTTTGCGATATCGCTTGGTCCAGTAGTCTGGGTCGTGATGTCTGAAATCTTCCCGAACCATATTCGTGGCAAGGCTACGGCGATTGCATCCATGATGCTGTGGGTAGCAGATTATATCGTGTCCCAGTCGTTCCCGCCGCTGCTTAGTTCCGCAGGGCCAGCCATTACCTTCTGGATATTCGGCATACTGGCGGTGTTCACCGTCCTCTTTAGTTGGCGTGTCGTCCCCGAGACAAAGGGGAAATCGCTGGAGGAGATCGAGAACATGTGGACGCAGTCCAAGGCTTAATCGTAGAGATTGTTGCATCTTATAGAACCACTCTGTTTTCCGCTAAGGCGGTCAACAGGGTGGTTTATTTGTTATTTGTCCATGTATAAAAGAGACGCGTTAGTCTATCTTTTGCTACTTCTTATTTCGGATTACGTTTCCTTTTACCTCGCCAATTTTTACTTCTCCGTTTCCGGACTGTGTAATCGACGCATCTTTTCCCACGTAGTTAATATCTAGGCTGCCGTCTCCGACATGTATATCCGCTGAGCCATCTATTTGATCGACCGCAATATGCCCATTGATATTATTTATGGATATATCCGAACCGATGTTGCGAACCGTGATGTCACCGTCCCGATTGTCGATTTCAAGCGAGCCGGATAGGTTTGATACTTGAATCTCACCGTTGATATTGTCAATCTTGGCGCTGGACGATACATCTGAGATGTGGATACTGCCGTCCCGATGAGCCGTAATGTCTAGTTGAAGCTGCTTCGGTACTTTGATGTCTAAGTTCACTGCTCCCGATCCCATAGCAAGGAATTGGCCCCCGAATCTCGCATCCAAGTAAGCATTCTCGTTGCGCGCTTCCAGCGCAAGCTCCAATTTGTCCATGCTGATTCCGTTGGCTATAGCTAAAGCTACGACTTCGATCTTATCCGAATCGGTGCTCCCGGAGATCTGGATTTCCCCATTTCGGTGGTCAATGATAAGCTTAGCCAGACCGCTTGCTGGCAATTCCAGTTTCTTTGTCGAGGTTTCTTCTTTCGCTCCGCAGGCTGTAATTACTAACAATAACGCTAGCAGGACAATGCTTCGTATTATCTTTATTTTGTTCATAGTTACCCTCCTTTTCCGTATAGGAAATGTTCCAAACATATTGATTTGTCATCATGAAGTGGAGTTAACCCCGCATCGGATGATGTGGTTATTCTCGAAATTCACATTTCAGACCACATCGCGCTTAACGAACAAGGGGTACGAGATTAAATGCATGATCGCGAGATGGAGCCCGATCAACACGAGGGAGAAGCCTAACGTCACCCCATCTACAGAAGGGTTCCCATATACGAACGGCGTAAGGTCAGTGTGGGAGAAGATGAAGTATTTCGTCCAGGCCCAGCCGTCCATCGCGATCGCGATAATAAATCCGGTTAGCGATACGAGCAGGGAAATCACGACAGAGAAGGTCGTGCTTCGAAAAGCGGCGGAAATCATGAAAGCAAGCGTAATTGCGATCAGCAAGAAGGGAATATTGAGCACATATTGCGCCAATAAAGCCTGCAGCATCGGAACTTCTCCTACGGTTTGATCTTTGACATAGAAATAGCTGTCCACTAATCCATCGAAGCCGAATATAAAGCCTCCAAGGAGGAGGGAAACGAGTATGCCGGCTGCGGATAACAGTAGTCCGAACAGGATGGCGGCGATGTACTTGGACAAATAAATCTTGGTTCGGCTGGCCGAACGGGTCAGCAGCAGCCTGATCGTACCAGATACAAATTCGACAGCCACGATCTCACCGGCGATAATGACGGAAATGAGCGACGCCGCAAATATGATATTTCGTACCATGCTCACTGCAAAGCTCCATGCATTAGGGCTAGGCGGAATGTCATGTTCCAAATAATATTGATTCAGCACGATATGTTGCTCGGCCTGCTTGATTTCAATTTTCAGCGCGTTCGGCTTGGCAGCTTCCTTGCGGAATTGCACGTTCTCTTGTTCGAGCTGCGCTCTCCAGTTATCGTTTGCAGCAGCACTTCCAGAAGTTTTTAAATTCACAATTTGTAGGAGCACGTACAGCAGAACGATAGCAATCATTACCCACGTACGTCTCCGTTTATAAATCTTCATGTTTTCATTGCGAATGAATGGAATCAATGTTCTTCCCCTCCCGTTATCTCCATGAACTTGTCTTCCAGCGTCTTCTTGACCGTGTGCACGCCGTACACATTAATTCCGGATGCCATGAGCTTGCGGCTAATCTCCGGGATACGCGTCTTGGCGATACGAACTTGTATGTGCCGTTGATCGGTCGTGATTTCATCGCCGGACATGATCGATTGCAGGATCTGTACCGCTAAATCCGGTCGGTCGATTTCAAATCTGACCTGCGTTCGTTCGTCATCTACCATATCCGATATCTTTTGAATGCCTACCAGCTTCCCTTTTTGTAAGATCACAACGCGGTCGCACATCATCTCCATTTCGGACATAAGGTGGCTGGAGATCATAATGCCCACGCCTTCTTTTTGCGCCAAATGCTTCAAATGGCCTCTTAGCTCGCGGATACCAGCTGGATCGAGTCCGTTCGTCGGTTCATCGAGCACAAGTAGGGAAGGCTTGTGGACGAGCACGACAGCAAGACCTAGGCGCTGCCGCATACCCAAAGAGTAGGTGGCTACTTTATCGTTGATGCTGTGCTCCAATCCGACGAGTGCAATGACTTCGCGGATTCTTGCTTCTGTCACGCCGGGCGTCATACGGGAGAAGTGAACCAAATTGTCATAGCCGGATAAATAGTTGTACAAATCCGGATGTTCCACGATTACGCCTACATGCTTCATGGCTTGTTCAAAGTGTGCATGAGCGTCCATACCGTCAATCAGCACTTGGCCTCCTGATTTGGACATGAGACCGACGATCATTCGAATCGTCGTCGTTTTCCCTGCGCCGTTCGGACCGAGAAGCCCTAAGATTTCTCCTTTTTCCATATTCAGCGTCACTTGATCGACAATCGTCTTGTTTCCTATTTTTTTCGTGAGATCACGAATTTGCAGCAGCGACAATGCCTACCACTCCTTTTATTAGCAATTGGAATGAGATATAATTTTCCGTAATCTACCGGATCCATCTCAGCCAACCTCACCCTAACAGAACGGTTGTCATAAAGCCGAGTGACAAGGGGTAATAACCTTGTATGACAAGGGAAGCCGAGCTTGTTCAGGCAGTTTGTCACTCATTTCAATAAGGTTGAACGGAGTTGTACATATGAATTTTCTTATCAAAAATCGGTGGTCATGGCAGGACTGGACTATGCTCGCCATTCGCAGCCTCTGGGTCGTCGCCGTTATCATATTGATGTATCAGGATCAGCCTGCCTTTCCTTTTTGGCTGGTGTTTGTTCCTCTTTTGCTGTGCAATCTTGTTCCCTTTTTATTGGTAAAAGGTCGTTACTATCGATATTTGATCGCAGAGTGCTTGTTTGCTGGCGGAGTATCTTTATTTCTTGCTTACGATCTTGGCTTAACAAGACTATTCCCACCGGCTCTCTTTACGATCGCGTTCTATAGTAAGAGCCGGTTCCACTGGTGCTCGCTGCCCGTCGCAGCGACGCTGTTCGCGTTGAGCGCAGGGAATTCCGTCAACGCGTCGTTGTCACACCCTGTCATATGGCAAAGCTTATTCGATGCGCTTATCTTCTACGTGGCAAGCTATGCGCTACAAAAAGGAGCCCAAGCGATCAATGCCATCAAGCAGAAGCTTGCGCTGATCAAAGAGCAGTATACGATTTTGGAGCAGTATTCCTCGCAAATTGAAAGAATGACACTATTGGAGGAACGTTACCGTATGGCTCGCGAACTGCATGATACGATCGGTCATACCTTCACTTCCATGATTCTGGGGATGGAGACATTGAAGTCCCATATTCACTCGAGTGAGGGAGAGGCCAAGCTGCAGGGCATGCTCAAGCTGGCACGATCGGGTCTGGACGACATTCGCCGTCAGGTTCATCAGATGGATCCAATCGAGGAGGCGCTGCCTCTGGATCGATCGCTGCTTCAGATAATGGATGAATTCAAGACGAACACTGGGACTCGAGTTATATTCCGTACGATGGGCGAGCCGTACCCTGTGATGAAGCAGGCCAAGCTTGCCTTGTATCGCTGTCTACAGGAGGCGCTAACCAACGCCAGCCGGCATGGGCAGGCCAGTACGATTCAAGTTCTGCTCCAATATGATCAGGCGCAGGTGATGCTACAGGTGCAGGATAACGGCAAGGGCGATGATCATCTCCAATATGGTTTCGGTCTGACAGGCATGAAGGAGCGACTGGCCCCATTGCAAGGCAAGCTCTATATCCATTCGCAAGCGGATGCGGGCACGATGGTAACGTGTACGCTCCCGAATCCATCTCATGAAGGTGGACAGAAAATCAAAATTTTATTGGCGGACGATCAACCTTTGATCCGTGAGAGTCTGAGATTGTTGTTAGGAGAAGAACAGGATTTTGAAGTAGCGGTTGCTGGAGACGGCAAGCAAGCGATCGAGCAATGCGAGAAGGATCGTCCCGACATTGTATTAATGGACATCAACATGCCGGAAATGGATGGGATCGCGGCTACAAAGTCATTGAAGGAGACGTGGCCTGACATTCGGATCATCATGATTACGACCATAGAGGATGTCTCTCTAGCGTCTGAGGCGCTGCGTATTGGAGCGGAGGGCTACCTGTTGAAATCGATACACCCCAAGGAATTAGCCGCAACGATTCGGCTCATATATGGTGGGGGAACAATGATATCGCAGGATGTGGCTCATCAATTGTTCCAATACCAGACTGGGGGTAAGGCACTGAATCCATACGAGCTGACCGAACGGGAAATCGATGTTCTCCGGTGCCTGACGGAAGGGCTGCGCAACAAGGGAATTGCGCAGAGGCTGCATCTGTCGGAAGGAACGATACGCAATTATATCTCATCCATTTATCTGAAGCTGCAAGTAAGCGGCCGTGAAGAAGCGGTAGAGAAGGCAATGGTTGAGTGTCTGACTTAACGGTATGTGAGAATTTGAAGTTAGAATTGAACTGGTGGAAACAGCGATTTCTTAGGAGGGATTCATTTTGCAGGAGCTTTTTAATGAAATGATGAAAAAAGATGTAAAACCGTTTCTTTCAAGTCACGGCTTTACGAAGACGAGTGCCGTTACAGATCCAGAATAGAAGAGATCTCTACAGCTGCTCCAGATAGATTTTCAATAACCCTTGATACGAAAATGGATCAGTTCAAGAAAGAACTTCTGCAATTTTTAGGGGAGGTCATAGATTTCTTTGAAACAATGACAAGTCCTAGATCAATTGCTGATCAATATATTTCCAAGTCATCGCTACATTTGAGCGAAGAGATATTTCATTTATTATTGCAATCTAATGATATCTTAGCAGCTAAACATTATTTGAGGGGACTACAAGTAAAATATGGGTCAGAAAATAGATGGATCATATTCGAAAAGAAATATGAAGATATTTTCGGGAAATATGGAGTGGAGTTTGAAAAGCTATAAAAGTAGGAACTTTGTCGCGCTGCCGAAGCTGCTAATGGGGGGATGACACCGCTTTACGGAAACCGTTGCTAGTTTAAGAGCCTGAGGTTCCGTTGGATCCTCTAATGAGTTAAAAAATTATAGGGAGCTGCCCCAGCGAGTAGACGAGCTACTTGCAGGACAGCTCCTTATTATTACTGCATTATTTTTGAATATGGAAAATAAGCTCTTGTCCATTCTTCACAGGCTCTTGCACCAGTGTATAGCCGTGCTTCACCACTTCTTCCGGTACGTTCTTGAAGGCGGCTGGACAGTCAGCAATCACTTGCAACACTTGTCCTTTCTCCATATCTTGCAATGTCTCTAACGTGTAGATAACGGGATATGGGCAAGGTTCTCCTCTAAGATCCAATGTGAAATCAATCGTCATGATTTTGCATCTCCTTTTTTGAATCCAACGCCGAAGCGGTAATTTTTTTGCCAGTAGCTAGCTACAGCATAACCGATTGCAAGCAATACAAGTGTGACAATTAACGCCCAAGCTGGGCCCATTACAGAAATAAGATTAATTTTCGCGCCACTCTTCACGAGCAGGTCGAATACGCCAAGATGATCCCAAGCGTACGCCAGAGCAGTAGCGCCAATAATGTTGCCGATGAATACAGGCAGGAAGATCACTTGTCCTTCCATGAGGCGATACATCATTCCTGTCTCGCAGCCGCCTGCAAGCACGATGCCAATGCCGAACAGGATGCCGCCGACGAATGTGCTTGGTGCTGCCATTTTCGTAATTGGATCGACGCCGTTCACGAGAATAACGATGAGCGTTAGGACAGAGCTGATTGCCATCCCGCCGATAATAGCCTTGGTCATTGTTGCGCGTCCGCTAATCCACAGATCGCGGAAAGCGGAGGTGAAGCAGATCTGTCCTCTTTCGATCAAGATGCCGAAGGCAGCCCCGAAGATGGCGGCAACGCCGAGCATTGTCTTGCCTGCTAGGAAGAAGTACACGATAAGTCCTGTATAAGCCAGTGCAACAAGCCCGCCGATATAAGGCTGAACTTTTCTTGTTTGTTGAATCGTAGGCGCGGCATTCCCTTTTTGCAGGATCGGCTTGCCTTTCCACCACTTGGTGCTAACAATTTTCACCCCTGCATAGGTACCGATGGCCGTTGCCACCATGAAGATCCAAGCATGGAACGAGAATTGCGGCACTCCTGTGAAAAAGGCAGCCAAGTTGCAGCCAAGCGCGAGCCGTGCGCCTGCACCTGCGATAATGCCGCCGATCAGGCCCTGTACTAAGCGGCGCTTCTGCTTCGGCATGCGGATCTTGAAGTTGTTGCTGAACAGAATCATGATGAGCGCGCCGATGAACATGCCCCAGACGATCCAGCCGTCCGTGCGCTCGAATGTCGAACCCTTCATTTGTATCAATTTGAAGTAAGCCCAATCGGAAATATCGACCCCGAACAGCTCCAGGATATGTCCTCCAAAACGCGTAAACTCGCCGGTGACGGCCCATACCGTGTTGGTAATGCCGAAGTACAGCGCGCTGAGTACGCCTGCGATGCCGATGGCAACGTAAGGGCTCCAGTAGTTGGTGAACAGCTTGCGTAACGAATCTTTCATCTTTTCCCTTACCCCTTCAATCCAATCTTAGTAAGAGGGAGTTCAAAAATCCAATTTTGATCACGAAGTTATAAAGATAGTAACTCGACATCGAATCTTATATTCACTCTTGAAAAGCGTATGCTTTCGATGTATGTTTCCTGACGGAAACATTGTAGCTACTCATGTAGTCCTGCCTACACTCCGTTGCTCTTTACAAGTTTTGCGAAGTAAAACTCGCTTCGGAAGCATATGCTTCGAGTTCTTATAACCTTCTCGGTGTTGAAAACCGAATTTTTGAACACGATCGAACTATGATTTGTTTGTGTGCGGCAATTCACATCCGATCACGAGATGAGATGCAAATAAAACCATTCTCCATTTTACTACAAACTGCTTACTAGCGGGGGGAATTCGGGATGATACTTTTTTACCTCATATGGAAATTGAAAAAATTGATTATGACGTGTCACAAAATGAGCACCTTATCTGTCTTAGCTTATGTAACCAAATCCAAGATGAGGTGAATGGAATGAAATTGCGCTTTAATTATCGAAAAGAGAACACTCCGGCATTTCAGGCGATGTTGGCGATGGACAAATATGCAAGCAGTAGTATGGAAGATAAGGTCCTTCATGAGCTTATTAAAATTCGGGCTTCCCAAATCAATGGGTGCTCTTATTGTATTGACAAACATACGAGTGATTTATTGAAAATGGGAGATCATGATCGACGTATTAGGCTGATGAGTGTCTGGCGTGAGACATCGTTGTTCACGGATAAGGAGAAGGCCGTTCTTGAATTGACAGAATACGTGACGACCGTTGCGAATGCAGGCGTGCCCGATTCGGTATACGAGAGAGTGCGGGAGCATTTTAGCGAGAAAGAATATGTTGATCTGGTCATGGCAATTGCAACAATTAACAGTTGGAATCGAATTGCGATTTCAATGGGAATGCATCCGGACTGTTTCGATCAATGAAGGAGGGGGGCGAATGCCCTCTTCTTTTCTTTGTTAGTAAATGGATTCACACATGCTGAGAATGATAAAATGGGTGAAAAAGGAGGGGACGGGAACGGTGATGCTTCATTCGGAAAGCGGGCATGTCGACAATACAATTGATGAACTATACCGCGACTATCGAAAATTAGCCTTTTCGATTGCATATCGGATGCTTGGCGTCGTATATGATGCGGAAGATGCCGTGCAGGATTTATTCGCGGATATGGTAGGCAGGGACTTGAGTGAGGTTCGGCATATGAAAGCTTATATAGCCAAGTGGATGACGAATCGCTGCATCAATGTACTTCAATCCCCCCGTCGAACAAGGGAAAACTATATAGGCGAGTGGCTGCCAGAACCTCTTATTGAGTCAGCGGATCAGCCTGATCAAGCGGCTGAGCGGGCAGATTCGTTGTCGTATGCCTATCTAGTTATGCTTGAGCGGTTAACGCCTACCGAACGGGCTGTATTTTTGTTAAGGGAAGTGTTCGAATACGAGTACGAAGAAATTTCGGACATCGTTGGCAAGTCTGCTCCGAATTGCCGTAAAATAATGAGCCGTGCTAAGGAACATGCTCGTAAGCCATATCCTTCCGTGGAAGATGCGGATGCAAGAAACGCGCTTGTCACGAAGTTCGTTTCGGCCTTTCAGCACTATGATGTAGAGGCGCTGCTGGCCTTGCTATCCGAGGATGCCGAGCTTATTATGGATGGCGGATCTCATCCACGTTCTGCTAAGCGTCCTATTGTGGGTAGAAGCCGAGTAGTGACGCTGCTCACCTCTCCGAAGGCGTTCAGGGCAATGCGTTTCAGCTGGCAAGTATCTTTCACTAGCGTGAACGGTGAAATGAACATGGTGTATTGTGATCAAGGAGTTGTGAAGGCGGTATGCTGCTGTGAGTTAACGGCTGAGCAAGATCGCATAAGCAATGTTTATATTATTTTGAACCCGGATAAGTTGGATCATATATCGTTGTAGATAGGAGCAGGAGGAATGACTGTGACACTGGACGAAGTCATGGCTAAGCTGGAAGCGATGGGCACAGAACAAACAAAGAAAACGTTCCTCCGACATGGGGCGCAGGAGCCGCTGTTCGGCGTAAAGATCGGCGATCTGAAGAGGCTGGTCAAGGAAGTTAAGAAGGATCAGCAGCTTGCGCGTGCGCTTTTCGATACAGGGAATAGCGATGCGATGTATTTGGCAGGGCTGACGGTCGATCCATCTGCAATGACCAAGGAGCTTCTGCAATCATGGGCCCAAAAGGCACACTGGCATATGATTGTAGAATGTACGGTAGCTGGTGTAGCTGCTGAAAGTCCGTATGCTCTCGAATTAGCGCGCGAGTGGATGGCATCCAGCGAAGAGATGATCGCGACATGCGGATGGAGCACCTATCTGCACTATATCTCGATTACGCCTGACATGAAGCTGGATAACGAAGAATTGAGGAGAATGCTCGCAATCGTCGAATCGACGGTTCATCAGGAACGCAATCGGGTGCGGTATGCAATGAATCAATTTGTTATAGTAGTAGGCTCGTATGTACTGGCCTTGCATGATGAGGCAATGCGGGTGGCAGAGGCCATCGGCAAAGTGAATGTCAATATGGGCGAGACAGCTTGCAAAGTACCGGAAGCGGCGGCCTATATTCGCAAAGTGGAAGCCGCAGGCAAGCTCGGCGCTAAGCGAAAGACATGTATATGTTAAGGTGAAGCACAGGATTCGGGTTCCTGTGCTTATTTTATGGTATTGACTTCGAGTAAACTCGAAGGAATACAATACAGCCATCAATGAAGAAGTTGCTAAAGGAGAGATGGCTTGTGTGGAACACCAAGATGATGGTAACTGAGTATGGGGGCTCTGAGGTATTGAGGGCTATGCAGGAACCACTGCGTACACCCGAAGCGGGCGAAGTTCGCGTGAAGGTACAGAGTGCTGGCGTTGCGCTTGCAGATATTATGCGCAGGGAAGGTCTGTATCCGATGTCGCCTGAGGTACCTTTTGTTCCTGGATATGATGCGGTTGGGATCGTTGATGCAGTTGGAGCTGGCGTGAACGACTATGCAGTAGGGGATCGCGTTGCTGTATTTTTTAACGGAACAGGTGGATATGCATCGCATGTGTATGCCCAAATGGAGGATGTTGTTCTGATCCCTGCGGCAGTAGATGCTTCAGAGGCGGCAGCTTGTATGCTGAATTATGTGACGGCATATCAGATGCTGCACCGCATCGCGAATGTATCGGAGGGGGAACGAATCCTTATCCATGGCGCGAGCGGTGGTGTAGGGACAGCGTTGCTGGACTTGGGGCGATTGGCGAAACTGGAGATGTACGGAACAGCCTCGGCAGCGAAGCATCAGGTTGTTGCAGGGTATGGCGCGATTCCGATAGATTATCATGCAGATGACTTCGTTGAGGTACTTGCTAGCATCGTTCCTGAAGGAATGGCTGCCGTGTTCGATCCGATTGGGGGCTCCAATTGGGAGCGTTCCATGCGGACGTTGAGTTCGAAAGGGCGCTTTGTCGGTTACGGCTACACATCTGTACTTGAACAGGGACATAATAACAACTGGGTGAAGGATTGGATGGGGGCGGCTGCCCGCGGAACAACGGAGAGTGGGAACCCTGTGCACATGTATAGTATTACTACGCTAAAGAAGGAACGATTGGATTGGTTCCGTGAAGATGTGCAGGCCGTCATGTCCCTGCTGGAAGCGGGTGAGATCCATCCGCTTATCTCTCATCGGATTCCGCTGCGAGAGGCAGCTCGCGCGCAGGAACTGTTGGCAGGAGCTCATTCTGTCGGGAAAATCATTCTTGTGGAAATTGCGTAATTGAGTCAATGGGAAGGAGCTGATAAAGGGATGTACTCCATTGGGGAAGCAGCACGAATAACCGGGGTATCTGCCTATACACTTCGATACTATGAACAGATTGGCCTCCTCCCTAGTCCGCAGCGTCAGGGTGGGAAGCCGGAAGGCGTGAGGCAGTATACCGATCAGGATTTGAGGTTCATTCAATTCATCTATGGACTGAAGCAAACGGGCATGAAGCTGGAGGATATTGCAGCATTTACAGAGGATGGATGTCTATTGTCTGGCGAGCGTCTGCCGCATGATATAGAGGATACACTGTACAAACGAATGGATATGCTTGATCGTCATCTTGCACGGCTTAAGGCGCAGATTGAGCAGTTGGAATCTGTCAGAACGATAGCCGAGGAGAAAAGAAAGATGTACGCCGCTATGCTACTGACTCAGGAGAAGAAGGCAATGGATTCATAGGGGCTAGCCGATGTGGGTTTGCCCTGATTGATCAACAAGTTCTATTTATCTCACTGATATACCTTTGCTATAAGAGATATTGGAACAATTAAGTATCAATTAGGATGAGAGTAAGAAACAAATAAAATGGCTGCTATCCCGCCAACTCCAATAGCACCTGCCACATTTCGCAATACCTCCTATACAAAGAGATGATAATCATGTGCATTCTATGAATGGGATAAATGCCCTTTAAAATGAGTTAATACCATATTTACGACTAGGTACAATACGTACTCTGGATTGCTTCGTCCTCACACGCAAACAGGACTAATCCGAGTGGGGTTAGTCCTGTTCCTAACTATTGTTTATGCCTCAAGCAGTTTCTGCTTCAAGGCTATGATTTGCCTTTCGGTCAATCCAATTGCCGCTAAATAACGCTCTGATCCTCCATATGCTGCATGCAAATGTTGAAGCATCATTTCCATGTTGCTAGGATTGCATCCTAGCAACCGTTCATATAAGTCAGCAGGCATTCCTTCCGGTCGGCCAGCGCGCAGCTCATCCATAATAGGGAGGAGACATTCAGCTGTCATCGCATAATCTTCAATAATGGTTGTATGCGGTACATCTGCCAGATCCAGAAGCAAGGCAGCAACCATACCTGTTCGATCTTTCCCAGCTGTACAGTGGAAGAGAACGGCTTCGTCAGAAGGACTAGCAAGAATTTCGAATATACGCAGGAATGCATCTTGGCTATTGTCCAGCATACTGACATACAGATCGGCTAGACTGTTAACTTGAGGTTGGTTCGTTGTCGCTGGGTTCAGGAGATCGACATTATGATAGGCAACGTTGTCGGAATCAGCAAATGCATCCTTGGCGACGCTCACCTCTTGCGCGTGACGCAAGTCGATAACCGTATGAATTCCGCGTCCCAGCAATTGCGCTTGGTCGCGCTCGGTCAGCTTGTGCTGGCCATCACCGCGATAGAAGCGCCCCCATTGGATTGCACGTCCTTCTTTTGTTGAATATCCCCCTAGGTCACGCACATTGCATGCGCCTTCCAAGCTGATGATTCGTTCATTTTGCTTTGGCTGTGGTACGAATTGATTGTTGTCTTCGATCATTGCTTCTATCCGCCTCTCATGAAGTAGGTAAGTCTATGCTATCATAGACAACAGGAAAGGGACATAAGCAGAAATGGGCAAAACAGACGCAGGGGACAGACATTTATAGCAGCAATGAGGTGTCTTTATGAATATTACATTGGGCCTGTTCGCCCATGTGGACGCAGGGAAAACGACCTTTGCCGAGCAGGTGCTGTATCATACGCGAAGCATACAGCAGCGGGGACGAGTAGATAACAAGGATGCATTTCTGGATAGCCATGAGATTGAGAAGGAACGCGGCATCACGATATTTGCGGATCAAGCCGTGATGACATACAAAGGCAACACCTACACACTTATCGATACACCCGGCCACGTCGATTTTTCCGCGGAAATGGAGCGGGCGATACAAGTCATGGATGTGGGCGTCATCATTGTAAACAGTGTGGAAGGTGTTCAAGGGCACACCGAAACGGTATGGAAGCTGCTGCAGGAGCGGGGAGTGCCAACAGTCTTCTTCTTGAACAAAATAGATCGAGTGGGTGCGAATGCAGATCAGGTCATCGCAGATATCCGCGAGAATTTGACCGCAGATATCATCGACATGACGTCTTTTGATCCGGATCAGGGTCTGAGTGAAGAGATCATTGCTTTCATGGCGGAACGGAATGATCAGTTGTTCGAGCTCTATATGGAGGAGGGTTATGAGCAGGCAGTATGGCTGAGGGAGATGCGGCATATGCTTGCCGAGCGCAGATGGTTCCCTTGCGTATGCGGTTCGGCGCTTCAGGATGTAGGCGTGCAGCAGGCTTTGGAGCTTATCCATCAATTCGTACAGACTGAATATTGCACGACGGGGGAAATGGCGGGACTGGTGTATAAAGTCCGCTATGATGATCAGGGAACTCGTACGACCCATATGAAGGTCACGAGCGGGACGTTGTCTGTTCGGGATGAAATCCGATATGGAACAGAAGCGGATACCATCTTGGAGAAGATTACATCGATTCGTATCTATAATGGGCAGAAGGCGCAGAATGTCGAGCGAGTAGAAGCAGGACAGCTATGTGCGGTTACGGGGCTTACGGCTGCTTCTGCAGGAGTGGGTGTCGGCGCCTATAAGGACACTGCTATCTATCATATTGTACCTACACTCAAGTCTAAAGTTATCTTCCCAGCCGAGTTGCACGTGAAGGAGGTGCTGGCTTGCTTCCACCGGTTGGATGCGGAAGATCCTGCTCTTCGTGTGCAGTGGGATGAGCATGTTCAGGAGATTCACATTCACGTCATGGGTGCTATTCAACTGGAAGTGTTAGCGCGGATCGTGAAGGAACGATTCGGCATTACGGTATCATTTGCGGATCCTGAAATTCTCTATAAAGAAACGATACGCTCTACCGTGAATGGATGCGGACACTTCGAACCGCTTGGGCACTATGCAGAGGCACGCTTGCGTATGGAGCCTGGAGAACGAGACAGCGGCATTCAGATGTTCAACGAGTGTCATCCCGATGAGCTTGGCGTCAATTATCAGAATTTAATTATGCAGCATTTGCTGGAACGGGATCACCATGGGCTGCTGACGGGGTCGCCGCTAACGGACGTGCGGATTACACTGCTGACAGGACGAGCACATAACCGCCATACGAGTGGCGGGGATTTCCGAGAGGCTTCTTTCCGTGCGCTGCGTCAAGGGTTGGAGCAGGCGGATAACGTACTGTTGGAACCGTATTACGACTTCAAAATAACGGTGGATACGGATGATATGGGCAAGGTAATGGCGGATGTGCAGAAGGCGCACGGTGCACTTGAACCCCCTGCATTTATCGGCAGTAAGGCGGTCATCACAGGGAAGGTTCCGGTCTCCACTTTCATGAACTACAGCACGGAGCTTGCCGCCTATACACAGGGCAGAGGGATGCTTCAGCTTCTATTCGGCGGATACGATGTGTGTCATAATGCGGATGAGGTGATTGCACGCAAGAGCTACGACAAGGACGCAGATCCGGCCTATACATCCTCTTCCATCTTCTGTGCCAAGGGACAGGCGTATCGAGTTCCATGGGATGAGGCAGATTCCCATATGCATAGTGAATAACATAGCTAATAACGGAGCTAGAATTTTTGTGCATCAGACCTACATGCACAAGGAGGATCGTCCTCATACGATCGCCAGTCTAAGCGTTTATTTCCGTACTACCATAAAGAAAGGCTGTCCAACAGAATGGGGAATCTCCCAACTTGGACAGCCTTCTTCCGTTCCTCTATTTTAGACAGAACGCGTGAAGCAATTATTCAGCGCCTTGCTGTTCGAACAGCTTCACAATTTCAACAATGACCTCTGTAGCCTTCTGCATATTATCGACGGACACATATTCATAGCGTCCATGATAGTTCTCTCCGCCTGTGAAAATGTTCGGTGTAGGCAGTCCCATATAAGACAATTGTGAACCGTCTGTACCGCCGCGGATCGGCTTGATATCAGGCTCTACGCCAACGTTCTTCATCGCTTTGTAGGCAATGTCGACTATGTGCTTCACAGGTTCGATTTTTTCACGCATATTGTAATACTGATCCTTCAGCTCAATGCTGATGCGTTCAGCTCCATACTTCTCCTGCAAGCTCTTCACGATGTTCTCCATGTTCTGCTTGCGAGCGTTAAAGTTGTCTCTATCGAAATCACGAATAATGTAGCGCATTTTCGTCATCTCTACATCGCCGCTAATGGAGGACAGATGGTAGAAGCCTTCATAGCCTTCTGTCGATTCAGGAGCTTCCTCTACAGGCAAGCGGCTATTGAATTCCATTGCGATTTTCGCTGCATTGACCATTTTGTTCTTGGCCGTACCCGGGTGGACGTTCTTGCCCTTGAAGATCAAGGTAGCTTGAGCAGCATTGAAGCTCTCATATTCCAACTCGCCAAGCGGGCCTCCGTCTACCGTGTACGCATAACGAGCATTGAAGGCTTCCACATCGAAGCGATGAGGGCCTCTGCCGATTTCCTCGTCTGGAGTGAAGGCAACGCGAACCTTCCCGTGCTTGATCTCTGGATTGCGAATCAAGTACGCCATCGCTGTCATAATTTCAGTAATGCCAGCTTTATCGTCTGCGCCGAGCAGTGTTGTGCCATCTGTTGTAACGAGCGTATGCCCGATGTAATTGTGTAGTTCAGGGAAGTCCTTTGGCGAGAGAACAACGCCTTGTGCTTCATTCAGCACGATGTCCTTGCCGTCGTAGTTCTCAACCAGTTGAGGATTTACGCCTTCGCCCGATAGTTCGGTAGCCGTGTCCACATGGGAGAGGAAGCCGATTGTAGGAATGTCCTTGTCTGTATTGGCAGGAAGCGTAGCCATGACGTAGCCGTTCTCGTCCATTGTCACTTCTTCCATGCCGAGCGCCTTCAGCTCATCCACGAGCAGGCGAGCCAAGTCGAGCTGTCCAGGTGTGGAAGGGCAAGTTTCGCTGTCGTCATTGGATTGGGTATTCACTTTAACATAGGATGTAAAGCGTTCAATTAGTTCTTGTTTCACGACATTTCACCTCTGAATAGTAGCGTATCAATCTCCTTTCATCTTACCACGAATAGCAGGACTTTACCCTATTTGTGGCAGCGTCCCCTTGGAACATGTATAAGAGGGAGGGGGTGCCATTCCAACTTCTCTTGAACCCTCCCTATTTTTGAATGGGGATGTGAATCCATATCGTCGACTGTGGATGGTGTGGTCCATAGAAGTCACGTCCATATACCTCGAAGTCTGCCCGATCATCGAGGCGAAGCGGTGTGTTGTTCAGCCATGTTCCCCAGATGTAATCGTAGGTGCTCCGGAGCTGCTGGGTAGTACCCTGATGCTTGAAGACAGCATAGGTACCGGCAGATATGGTGTACAACCGCATGCCGTGCGGAATGTCACCAATACGCTCCACGGCGAATCCAGCCATATGCCCAAAAGTCGAATGCTCCGTGATGTCTCGGAACCTGACATCTTGTTGGGGTGGACATATTCCGTAGCTTGTGAGTTCCGACGTCAGAGCGCGAATTTCATGACGACGTTGAAGTAGTTCCTTCCACAGTTCCGGTATCGTATTGTGATCGGGAGAGACAGCCCCACTAACTCCTACGACATGAATATCACTCACGATTTCTGTGATGCTTGGGACAAGGCTAATGGAGTCAAGCCGATGCTGCAGGCGATCGCCCAGCAGTGTATCCTTCTCGAGGAAGATGGGACGTCTGCTGCGCTTACGGAAACTGCCTGGCGTTATGCCGAAGACCTGCTTGAATGAGCGGGAGAAGGCCTCTTGGGACTCAAATTGAAACTCTAAGGCAATGTCCAATATGGATCGCTCACTCGACAGTAAGACTACAGCAGCTTCGGTTAGTCTACGCTTACGAATGTAGTCACCGAGTTTCTCCCCTGTCATTGCAGCAAAAATACGATGAAAATGATAGTATGACAAATGGACAGAGGCGGCTACACGCTCTGCATCCAGCCGCTCTGTCAGATGCGATTCGATGAATCGAATCGCTTGTTCAATCTGTTCCTTATAGGTTTGCATAACCGGATCACCACTTATTTCATTTGCCAAAAATCAGGTGCATAATCATGATGACGTATCGATATCTGCACATGATCTACTGGTATTTTCCCGCCTACGGGCACAGTATACCATGGATTATCAATTGGAGAACCAAAGCATATATTGATCGTTCGATCATCCAAGTCGAACAGCATGGAACGCAATGTGCCGAACCACTGGTTGTAATTATGAACAGCCAAGCCTTGCGGGTATTCAGTTGAAACTAATGATTGCAGATCCTCCATCTTTACAGAATCAGGCCGCTCCAGGAACTGCTGCAAGATGTGCTGGCGGACAACCGAATGATTCAATTTGCCGGGCTCCAATTGCTCAATATCCGCGAACAGCGGATGGTTCGTGGCTGCGATATAAGGAGTTTGGTTTGTATCGCCTACCTCGCGAATTGCTTTGTGTCCGTCGAAGGTTTCGACCAATGCTGCATGGCCATGCGGGTCGCAGATGATGAGATTCATGTTGGATGCAATCGGCATCTCCTTCACGAGATGCAGGGCTTCGCTGACGTTGCGGCACTGTTCTAGTAAAGCTCGCACGACTGCCCAGAATTGCAAGCCGCTAGCTCTAGGAGGTCTCATACCGGGTGCATTGCCGACAGGCATACCGCAAGCAGAGAAGGTGACGCATAGTCCATGCTCATTCATGCCTTCCGTTCTGCCGAACAGAAATACGGAAAAGCCAGTATGCCTATACGCCTTCTCAATGGATGTAGAGCATAGCCTCATATCATCCACATTGGGGGAGAGATCGTAATTGCGGAGCATGTACGTGTGCCCATTCTCGGTTTTAGCTGGAAGGATAGCACAATGGCTGCATCCTGAATGAAGCGCAGAGCTGGCATAATAAGAAATCAACGACGGCGGCACTTCTAATGCCGCACAGAATCCGTCAATCTCCTCCGTTATTCCTGGACAATATTGTTCAAGCAGTGCGGCTGCTTCTTTCCATTGATCCTCAGGTAACGGCTCGTTCAATAATATGCCTTGCAGAAAGTGAGGATGCTTCTTCGCAAACTCTCCTTGCTGGTACCCCGCCTCATAATGTGTTCCCTCGATATAAGAAAAATAGCCTTGGATTTGCTGCATACATAAATCCCCCTTCATGACATTGTTAGCTCTTGTTCTAGTGTAGCGGGATAAGCTTCCTACGTTATGATATTTCCTGCTGTCTTCTCAAGGCTGTGCAGCAATACGGCATATTCAGATGTCTCTTGTCTCTGGTTGAAGGTCAATCCTTATCAAATTCTTAACTCCTTAACATTCACTTAACGGCAGGAACAATTCCCCTAACTGGGCGTCCTATTATATATCGCTTATTATCGCTTATCACGTAAGCTGCAGAGTTGGAACGGCGTAAGGGGTTCGTCCTCATCCCGCTGCCAGAAGAGGAGTAAGTAGTTGGAAGTCGAATTAATATGTACCAAGGGGAGACGCTCCTTCAAGCAGAAGCGTTTTATTAGCATACATGGAAAGGGAGATAGTCACATGGGCAAGGAAACGATTCTTGTCGTTGATGATGAGAAGGAAATCATTGAACTGCTGCAAATTTATTTGAAGAATGAAGGGTACGAGCTACTTCAGGCATCCAATGGAATCGAGGCTTTGGATCTACTGGAGAAGCATGAGGTGCAGCTGATTATTCTGGATGTGATGATGCCTCATATGGATGGCATTCAGGCATGCATGAAGATTCGGGAGGAACGCAATACACCTATTATTATGCTGTCCGCGAAGGATCAGGATATAGATAAAATTACAGGGCTCAGCATTGGCGCCGATGATTATGAGACGAAGCCGTTCAATCCGCTCGTGCTAATGGCGCGAATCAAATCTCTGTTGCGGAGAACGAAACAGCTCCGGCAAGAGGAAAATCCGCATACTGAACATGAAATCTTCATTGACGATATGGTGATCAATACAGCGACCTACACGGTTATGGTAGATGATATTCAGGTAAAGCTAACGCCGCGGGAGTTCGCCATATTGAAGCTGCTTGCGGCCAATCGTGGGATCGTGCTAAGGATGGAGAAGATATACGAGGAAGTGTGGAACGAGCCCTTCATGGAATCTAAAAACACGGTAATGGTACATATTCGTAAGATAAGGGAAAAAATCGAGAAGGATCGCCAAAACCCGCAATATATCAAGACGGTCTGGGGCATCGGCTATAAATTGGGGTAGGAGCGGATATGGAGAAGCGAAACATGACGACGAAATGGCTGAATTCGATTCGATGGAAATTCCTAATTACATTTATTGCGAGTATCGGTGCCACGGGTATTTTTTTGCTGCTCGGACAGCTGCTGGCCTCTTACTTGCTGCAGCACAGTCCGTATAATATAGCGCTGAAATGGGTGATCAACAATATCGGCTCCCAGCCCGTGTTTGTCATGTCGGGATGCCTATTATTTATATTTAGCTACTATCAGCTGAGTCGCCCTATAGTAAGTCAATTCACGAATATCTCCAATGGGCTACAGGAGATGGCGAACGGGAACTTCGCTGTGAACATCCAAATAGATTCGTCGGACGAACTAGGCGATATTGCACAAAGGATCAATGGCGTAGCAACTGAATTGGATAGCTACCTGCAAGAGATTACTCATGGACTGGGTGAAATCGCTACGGGTGAGCTTCAACATGAAATACCGGTAAGATCAGCTCAAATGCTGGGCAATGTGGCGGAGAGCATTAACCAAATGAGTCGACAGTTAAGCCAATCGATTGAGGAAGAGCGGAAGGCGGAGAAAACAAAGAGCGATCTCATTACGGGGGTATCGCATGATTTGCGCACACCGCTAACATCGATACTCGGCTTCCTCGAGCTTATAGAGAAGGATCGTTATCATGACGAGGTGGAGATTCGTTATTATGTCAACATTGCCTATGAAAAAGCGCTCGACTTGAAAAAACTAATCGATGATTTGTTCGAGTATACACGCATCAATAACGGACTTCCGCTTCAAGTACAGGAACTGCACATTACGAGCTTCATCCGTCAATTAGTGGAGGAATTCGTACCTAGTCTGGAAAAGGCAGGCTTGGAGTGCAGATTGCATGTAGAGAAGGACACGCTCAATGTACTGGCAGACGGCGACAGGCTCGTTCGGGCGTATGAGAATTTATTGTCAAATGCAATTCAGTATGGCCGCAAGGGGAAATATATCGACATCGAGATACAGTCACTGGACGGACAAGCAATTATTCGTATTATCAATTATGGCGAGCCGATACCAGAGCGGGATCTGCCATTCATCTTCGACCGATTCTATCGCGTGGAACAGTCCCGTTCCAAGGAGACAGGCGGAACGGGGCTCGGGCTGGCCATTACGAAAAGTATTATCGAAGTTCATGGAGGACAAATCGCGGTATACAGCAATCCGTATCAAACGACATTCGAGACGATACTGCCAGCAGTATCGAAGAATTCATCGAGCAATGGAGTAATCGTTACAGCACCAACGATGTCCCGTTCAAGTGCTTCCGCAAGGTGATAGCGGAGGCGTTCAACAAGGCGTTGAGGCATGAGCTCACTGCTTGAGCTCAGCGGTATGGCAAGGCTCATTGAAAACTCAATGGGCCTTTTTGAGATGTCGCTCATGCGCAAGGGGCATACCCCAAGGCTTGCGAATAGCCGCATAATCAGCAGGCATAGACTAAAGATTGTCCTGTCGGTTACAATATGGGAAATTCATGCCATTCATAGGGGAGACATCGGATGAGCCTACAAGCAAATGAAAGCTATGAAATTACACAACTGTGCTTATTAGCCGGAAAGATTATGCTGCAGAGCGGTGGAGAGACGAATCGGGTGGAAGATACCATGATACGTATTGCTGCTTCCTATGGATACGAGAATTGCCACAGCTTCGTGACACCGACAGGTATTATTTTCGCGATAGATGGTTCAGCACCGATTACACGCTTGTATCGAATATCCGAGCGGTCGACTGATCTGAAGAAGGTGACACTCGTGAATGATATTTCACGGAAGATCAGCAGCGGCAGCTTGTCCTATACAGAGGCTCATCGTTTACTGAAAAAGATTGAGGTATCCAATCTGGCTTATCCCGTATGGCTGCAGATTGCTGCTGCGATGCTGTCGAGCGGCTGCTTTACGATTATGTTCCGGGGCGGATGGCCTGAGTTCATTCCCTCGCTGCTTGCTGGCGGGCTTGGATTTTCACTCTTTCTGTATTTCCATCGCTTATCGCGGATTAAGTTTTTCTCTGAATTTCTAGCATCGATTGTAGTCGGAACAGTGTCCTATTTCTGTGTGCAGTATGGTCTGGGTCGTGATCTCGATAAGATCGTCATCGGGTCGGTGATGCCGCTTGTTCCTGGGCTGCTTATTACGAATGCAGTTCGTGATTTGATGGCGGGACACTTAGTATCTGGGATCTCGAAGGGAGCGGAAGCATTTTTGACTGCCTTCGCGATTGGAGCAGGGGTCGCTTGTGTCTTGTCATTTGCCTAGGATCGCAATTAAGTAGTGGATTTAGAACTCAACACGATGGACATATAGACTGAGGGAGGCACTTGGTTATGATTGAGCAGCTCATTGTGAGCTTCGTTGCTTCGGCTGCGTTCGGAATTCTATTCAACAGTCCGCCTAAGCTAATGCTTCAATGTGGATTTGTCGGCATGGCAGGCTGGTTCGTATATATTCTGTGCACGGACAATAATATTGGCCCTATTCCTGCGAGCTTGGCCGCATCATTCGTCATTGCGATGATGAGTCATTTGTTCGCTAAGCTGTATCGCACCCCGATTATTGTGTTCAACGTTGCCGGTGTCATTCCGCTTGTACCCGGTGGCATAGCATATGATGCGATGCGAAATATTGTAGAAGATCAGTACGATCAGGCGATTCAGCTTGCCTTCAAGGCGTCGATGATATCGGGTGCTATCGCGATCGGAATCATTTTTTCAGAAGTGCTTCATCAGGTTATGCGCAGGCGAGTAAAGGGATAAGGTGATGATGAAGTAGGCTCTCCCTTAATTTTTCTTTCTGAATTGTGTAGAACAAGAGGCGGCTAAGATGATTAATAAAAATATCATAATTAGATTAATTTGCTGTCCATATAAGAACTTGGATAACAACTCATTGACCAAAATCGCACATGTAATGGTTAGCGTGAGGAGAGCGAGTTTACGATTGGGGTCCTTTGCTCGTTTGCTGATTAGGATAATAACGCCTATTGTCAATGAAGCGTAGAATAATAATAGAGACATAACCCCCATTATAGAGAGAGTCATGAAATACCACTTCCTTTACATTAGGTTTGTGGGGATTATATCATACGTGTGCGGCAGGACGATTATTTTATTGTAACCGGGTAGAGCAAAGAAAGGGGAAGGCCGAGGCCTGTCCCCTTTTCTAATTTTCAATTAACCGGTTACGGATTTCGCTGATTTTCCTCGGAATAACAGGAAGCGTACCAATTCAATAAGTGCAATCACAAGCAGGGACATGCCAAGCAGCGGCATGAGCAGACCGAGAATGATTAAAATGACATAGAAGCCGATCATTGATTTCGTGTACGGCTGTCTTGGAGGTGCTGCAAGTCTTCCCCGAGGTCTGCGCATCCACCACATTTTAACTCCCCAGTATACAATGGCAAGCAGTGCAACTACCGTCAGCAGGCATAGGATCTGGTTCGGCCAGCCGAATAGATGCCCTTCATGCAAAGGAATCCCATAAGTGAACCACTGGGCGATAAGTCCGTAATCACGGTAGTCGATCTTATGAATCTGTGTGCCGCTATATTGATCGAAGTAAGCTGTTATTTCCTCGCTAGGCTTGATAACATCCATTCCGGTAATGCCTGATCCTGCGGATTTAGATGCCGTGTAGACGTCTTTCTCATCTGCTGGCAGGCTCAAGACGAAAGGCTTGGTCACTCCGTAATGATGGAGCATATGCTCGATATCATCTACAGAGAGTGGCAGATAGCCGGATGAGGATTGCGGAGCTTTCTCCTTTCTAGTAGCCCATGGCAGCTCCTTCGCTTCGGATTGCGGCGGGCTCACATACAGCTTCGGATACCCAATCGATTCGTTGCTTGCCGCCAGTTGATAGATCTGATTGCCCATGAAGCCAGACCAAGGAAGCCCTGTAACGATAAGAATAAGCAACGGTATGGTGAATATAATACCGAAAACGGTATGCCTTGACTTCGCCTTCTCACGCTTCGATCCAGTTGCAGACGCTCTCTTTTTCCAACCCATATATAAGCCAGAGACGATCAGAAATACTGCCCAGCATGCTGCTAGTTCCACCAAGTAGTTGACGGCGGTTCCACCCACTAGCAATGAACTATGCAAATTCCGAGTTATATTTCCAAAGGTGTCGTCGGCAAGGATGCTTCCAACGAGTTGTTTGTTACGATCTACAAATACATATCTTTCTTGACCGGCTTCATCACGCATGGAGAATCTGGTGTTGCGCGATTCATCATCGAAGTAACTGACCTTCGTCACTCGTTCTCCCGGGTACGCTTGCTCCGCAGCTGCAATTGATTGACTTGTTGTTAAGGTCTGGGTGTTGGTGCTCTGTCCGAAGTGAAGCGATTTGTATGCGATATCCTCGATTTCCGATTTGAACAGATATCCAATTCCGCTAAGCGATAACGTAATCAGCAGGGGGGCAATGAACAACCCCGCATAGAAATGCCATCGCCAAAACATATGGCTAAGTCTGTTGTTTGTTTTCATACTATGATGTTCCTCCTCTAAAAACAGGGGCTAGGTTGCAATACTAGGTCATTGTATGTGGAGGCGAAAAAGCGGACAAGACTCGATCGGGCTATATTTCACCGCATTTATTGAAAATTTAGTTACTTAATTTCGAGATAATCGTAGTAGAGGATAATTTTATAATGGTATATATAGGAAATTGGTGTGGCAAGAAGAAGAGGCAATTGAAGTCGTAGAAGGTCACAAGTAGAACGCCATAAGAAGAAAGGGAGAGAGTGCAATGAATGAGAGCCCTCCATTAAAGCCCGCGGATGAGGAAGCTGCTTGATTAACCGGATCGCTGACAGCAGCCCAACGGGGGGGCCAAGATTCCTTTATAGACTGCAACAGTACAAGATGTGTAAATGGATTCTTGGCCAGAATCATGCCTAAAGCGTGCAGTTATTCATGATGAATACGGATGTTTAAATCAGGATGAGCTTCGTTAATTATGTTAATTTGGGTAGCTAGTATATCGTATTCGATTGGCAAGCGGAAAAGCTTATTGTCTGGCAGGAATGTAATGCTCGTTCCTGTATCTTGAGTAATGCCGATTGTCCGTAATCTTCCTTGCGGAATACCCTGCTTATAATCTTGGCGGAATACTCTTCCTTCACGGCGAATCTCCACGGAAAGCGTGGATGAGAGCGCATTAACGACCGCCATGCTAATCCCCTGTTCTCCCCCGGGAGCAGTGAACGAAGCGCTTCTTGAGAACCTTCCCATATCCGTTAGAACGGATTGTGCCTGTGTAACATCGTGACCGGGAAGCACATTCACTGGGATGCCTCGGCCGTTGTCCGCAATGGTAACGCTACTATCCTGATGTACAAACAGGTTCACTTCTGTGCAATACCCTGCCTGGTGTTCTTGGATACAGTTCTCTAGGACAGCATGTATCAATAGATGCGGGTCATATTCATCTTCAGGAGCTCCCAAGTAAGTACCGGCATTACTCCGTGCCTCTGCCATCTCCATGTAGTCGCTGGCGTTGTTCAAGTCGGTGGCAGCTGATAGGAGCAGCAAGAGCGGCATAATACGGTGCTTAGGAACGGAATAGGCTCCGCCGCGTTCTTCCTGAACGAGCAGATCAGCGCCCAGCAAAGCCTTCGTATGGTGATACAATTGACCAGTTGTCCCCATATGAAGCCGTTCTACAAGCTGCGGTCCAGTTTGCGGCCCTTGCAGTAGGGAGATCAGAATCTCAAGACGCTGTTTATGCCCGAGTGCGCCGAGTACCTTGGCGGCCTTATCACTGTCTAAGGTAAGCAATTGGCTTACTCGTCGTTGACAAGGAGGCAAATGGTAGAGTTCATTCGTGCTGTTGTAATAAGAACCTGAGTAATTCAATTCCCCGAGGTCTTCTCGGTCATAGCTTTGATGCGCGGACTGTGTAAGGGGCATTTCGAATGCTCTCTGACCCGGCACAGCGCCGTCTGATGCGATTCGTCTGACTAGCTGATGTACTTCTTCTAATTGAGCTTTCAGTACATCCAACTCAGCTTCCACGTTGCGTGGAGATACCATCATACATCACTCCAAACTAATTATTGAAATGCGTAATTACGTATTTAAGTAAATTATAAACTGAATGTTTTTCATGTCAATCGCATGCTTCAATAATATGAGCCCTGGGATGCCCCAAATGAGGTCAGTTCCAGAGGCTCTTTGTCTCCTGCTACTTCAGTTGATATGTATAAGAGCTCGGAGTCGCGCCAGCGATCCGCCGAGTAAAATAGAGCATATCTCCCTTTATACTCTCGAAGTAAAGACTGTCGCCCTGCTTGTTCAATCCATTGGTCAATGCGGAGTCGATCAATGCTTTTTCTTCGCCGGTCAGGAGGTGCTTGTATAAAGCTATCGATTCTTTGGTCCTCCTATTGAAGAGATACAGGATTTTCTGTCTGGATGGGCGCACGAGCAAGTAATCGTCGAAGGCTTCCTCCACCGTAAACGTATCGTTCTCTCCGAAAATCTCCTGTGCAGAATAGGATGTCTTGATTGTTCCGTCCGTATCGGCGAGTTTTAAGGTGCTGTTGTCGATCATGATCCATAAGTCTCCGGCTTTTTCAATGCTTTTAAGATTAGTTCCGTTTCTCTCGTAACCGACTATGGACGAAGTCGCAACTTCATGATGATGGATGATCGCTTTATAGATAACATATCTCCTAGTAGAGTCATCTTCGATTTGCAGCATATAGCTGTCATTACTGATCTGGGATGCAGTCAATATGCTGGTATCCGAAGTTTTCAAGTTTATATTTTTAAGTAAAAATGGCTTATTGCCTGTACTCATATACAGGTCACCTATACTTTTGCGAAACCAAAATGCAGCACCCTTCTCTTTTGCGAATATATACGGCGTGTTATACGTAATATCCACGGTGCCAGTCCTGCTTTCCCAAGACATCGGCACTTGCAATACGGAAGAGAACAGCTGAAGCGGAACATACAGCGCGTTGTTATGTATAATCGGGGCTCCCTCAAGCTGTATCGTTTTACCGAAGGATTTGACTTGAGATTCCCCTACCTTCATTATGACCTCTTGTCCGGGAACAAGCACGCGAAAGGAATCATTGGAACTATCCATCCAGGTGAAAAAGGATAAATAATGGCCAAGTGAAAACATTGGCACGTATATGCGTCCCGACTGAAATATGGGTTTACCGTTTAGTTCTGCCTCTGCATGGTTAATCCGGATGGTAATATCGGACTCTAAACCAATTTTGGGACGGAAGAGGAAGACGGCGGCTGTCAACAATACGGCGGCGGCCAAAACATAGTTTAACCACTTTAGGATCTTCAAAGATCTCCCTCCAAATAGGTATATACATCCTATATTACAGGACGAATCTGGAAAGGGGAAGGCAACAGGTCAAGGATTCGACCACGATCAATAGGCGAGAATATAGCTTGGATACATGGAAATTGGGCGAAAGAGAACTTGACGGAAGATCGAGAACTAGGCAATTGCGGGGAGGTTCGGCTAAGATAGTACTCATAAGTTTTCAGACAACTGTCTGTTCAGATCGTCGAGGAGGGGGGCAGTTTACGGTTATGTTCAAATCTACGTATTTGCGCATTTTTGTATGGAGTGGCATATTTATCACCCTCATCATTATTCCGTTCTCCTTGTTTCTTGTTCAGCGTTTCTCAGATTATGCCACTGTGCAGTTAGGTACGATGAATCGGGAGAGAATTGAGGAGACGAGAGAGCGGACGGAATTTATTCTGTCGAAGCTGAAAGGGTATGGACTGATTATGTACGGGGATCAGACCATTCAGAACTGGATGTATTCGAATCAAGATGATCCACTGCAGGATGCAGCAGCACTCCAAACCCTATCCAAGTACCTATCGAAAGAACCCTTTTTTGAAGGCGCTTACTTATTGAATATGCGCAGAGAAAAAGTGATTGATTTCAATGTAGGGCTGATCGACTTTCAGGAATTCTCCGACCATACGATTCTCGAGAAAGTGAAGCAAGGCGCTCCCACTCTATTGCAATATTTTCATCATGAAGTAGGAAACAAATCCTACATAGGCTTATTGCTTCCGTCCTCCTATATCCGTAAGGAGCAGTATGGCTATCTCGTTGTATTGTTGAATAAGCGTGCAATGGAGCAGTACCTCATCGCGGGAGACGCTGATCCGGATTATCAAGTCGCGTTATTAGACCGGTCGGGGAGACAGGTACTTGGCGCAATCAACGAGTCAATTATGCCTGAGGTTATTCAGTCTAGATCGAATGATAAACATGGTGCTCTCGAACTCAAGAACGAGGGGGAGAGACTGTACATCAACTATATCGACTTAGAAGCGCAAGGCTGGACCCTATATTCGCTCTCGGGAATGAAGCAATTCCGGCAGCAGGCGACGACTTTTCAGCAGACGATCGTGCTGTACTCGGTACTTCTGCTAGTTGTCCTGCTCATCGTTGTATTTTGGAATTCACATCTCTTCTTCAAGCCCTTCCGAAGACTGGCGAATCAGGTTCACGGCAAGCTTGGACTTCATGCTGTCAGCGATTACGATGCGATTCAGCAGAGTGTCACGCTGCTGCGTGATCATTATCCCCTTATCAAGATGGAATACCTGCGTCAATGGATTCTTCAGGGCAGATTGGGAGACAGCACGCGGGCAGCGCTTGCTCGTGAATCGAGGATTCTTCAACACGAATGGATTAGGCTGTCTGTCGTGAAGATTGATGGCTTCTATGACATTGCGAAGCAATATGACTTTATGTCCCGGAAGCTGCTCAAGTATGCAGTTGGCAATATTGCGGAAGAACTTCTAGGCAGCGAGAGCCGAACGATCGAAGTAGTCGACTTTGGCGGTGATCACCTGCTGCTTCTGATTGGAGTTGCCGAACCTGCAGATGATGTGATGGAGCAATTAACGGAGCTCCGTCGTCAGGCTAAGGAGCATGTGCAGATGAACATCACTGTTGCTTATAGTGCAGCCAAGCATGTTCGCGATGATATGCGTGTTGTCTATGATGAGCTATGTGAGGTGACATTGTTCAAGTTCGTTAGCGGCGAGGATCGCATTTATACGGAGCAGGAGTATGAACGATACGCAGATTTGCACTGTCAGCCGGATGATATATTGCTGGATCAGCTCATCCAGTCTATTCGGAGCGGCAAGGAAGAGCAATCCTTGAACCTCATGGAGCAATTATTTGCAAGATTGCAGACGATGAGGTATTCAGAATGTCAGTTCCAGCTGCGGCTGTTATTCTTCTCTTTCGTCAAATCCTTCAGCAAGCTGACTTCCATTGATAGTGTGGAGGGGATGGAGCAGCGCCTGAAGAGGTTCACGAAGCTGGAGGATATCCATATGTGGATGAAGGAAGAGATAGTCCGCATCATGTCGCTGCTTGGTAATCAGAAGAGCTTGAATCGCAAGGGGAAGATCGTTCAAGAGGTGGTCGAATATATCCAATATCATATTCACGATCCAGCACTGTCCGTCGATGATATCGCAGACCATATTGCACTCTCCGCCAAATACGTGCGCCAGCTATTTCTCGATCATTATGGATACTCCATGTCTCAGTACATACTCAATAGGCGTATCGAAATGGTGAAGGAATTGCTGCTGCATTCCGATTTGAGTGTTGCAGATATTTCACAGCAGGCAGGCTTCCAGACCAAGAGCCACTTCTTCACCGCCTTCAAAAAATCAACAGGGATGACACCAGCACAGTACCGGCTGGAGCAGGTGCAAGAGGCAAGTGGTTAGCGGAGGGAATGAGCCGTAAACGAAATAGAAGCCAAATCGGCAAAATAAGAACCCTGACATATACCACAGCAGAACCTGATTCGGCCAATGAGAACTAGTGAGATCCATAGGTGAACTGCTACGATGACCCTATTACTCAATGGTTCCACACATAGATCGTGAATAGTGAGGAGGGGAGGCTTTGCGACGTACAAAAAGAGGAGGCCATGGATTTGTTTATGAGATAAGGAAGAATCGATACCTATACTTACTGGCTCTGCCAGGGCTGCTGTTTCTGCTTCTATTTGCTTATATGCCGATGCTGGGGCACTTGCTGGCTTTCCAGAGATACCGGCTTGCCGATGGACTGTTCGGCAGTGAGTGGATAGGCTTTCAGAACTTCGAGTTCTTCTTTCAAGGCAATGACTGGCTGCGCGTCACATGGAACACCGTATTTCTGAACGGATTGTTTCTCGTGTTCGGTCTTGGGACAGCAGTTGTGCTCGCCATTCTGTTGAATGAGGTCACAGGCAAGTGGTTCAAGAAGACCGCGCAATCATTTGTCTTTCTGCCCTACTTCATTTCTTGGCTCGTTGTCAGCATGATGGTGCAGACGATGTTCAGCTCAACAGAAGGAATGATGAATCAAACATTGACGGCGCTTGGCTTTGAAGGGGTGGATTGGTATCTATCCCCTGGAGTATGGCCGTATATTCTAACCTTCGTGTACGTATGGAAGGTAGCGGGATACAACTCCATTATCTTTCTGGCATCGATTACGAGTATTTCTTCTGAATATTATGAATGTGCCAAAATGGAAGGGGCGAGCCGCTTCCAGCAAATCATGTATATCACGCTTCCGCTATTGCGTCCGATCATCATCATTATGACGCTGCTTGGCATCGGCCGAATATTCTACGGGGATTTTGGTATGATATACGCCATTATTGGAGATGTTGGCGTATTATTCCCAACGACGGATGTCATTGATACGTATGCATATCGCGCGCTGCGGCAGATGGGCAACTTCAGCATGTCCTCTGCGATTATCCTCTATCAGTCTCTTATGGGACTCATCGCCGTTGTATTTTTCAATTGGTTGACACGGAAGGTTGACCCAGATTCTAGATTGTTCTAAGGTGTGATGAACATGCGTGAACGATTGTTTCTTGTCATTGTATATGGTTTTCTAATTGGTTTTGCCCTGATTTGCTTCATCCCGTTTTGGATTGTGTTGATCAATTCCTTTGCGAACGAATCCTATATCCAGACTGCTGGATATCAGTTGTTCCCCACGTCCTTCAGCTTAGATGCGTACGCCATGCTCTTGTCCGGAGATCAGGTCTTCCGGAGCTATGGTGTCACGTTATTTGTCACCATTACCGGAACGGTGCTTGGCGTTCTCCTTACAGCTTCCTATGCATACGTGCTGAGTCATCCGAAGGTGAAATATCGGAATATTCTGTCCTTCCTGACCTTCTTCACGATGCTGTTCGGCGCAGGACTTGTAGGATTCTACATGCTTATTGCGAACTGGCTTAATCTGAAAGACTCTTTATGGGCTCTTGTCCTGCCATACCTGCTGAACCCGTTCTATGCCTTCATCCTTGTGTCCTATTATCGGTCTCTGCCTTATGAGTTGAACGAAGCAGCCACTGTGGATGGGGCCAATGACATTCGTATCTTCTTCCGTGTCATATGGCCGATTTCCTTGCCGGTCATTGCAACGGTTGCTCTGTTCTATGCGCTGCAATATTGGAATGACTGGTACTTGTCGCTGCTATTTATTGATAACTATAAGCTTCATCCGCTGCAGATGATGATCAGGCAGCTGATGTCTAACTTGAATGCCATGGCATACGTAGCCGGGAGCAGGACGGAATACAATATTGTCGTCCCAACCTACGGCATGCAGCTTGCTATTGTCTGCATCACAATTGGGCCGATTGTGTTCGTATATCCATTTGTACAGAAATATTTCATTAAAGGCATGACATTAGGATCCGTGAAAGGCTAATTCATATCTTGTTGTAGGGGGACGAAGAAATGAAAATGAAACGCTGGTGGAACATCTCGCTTGTGTTGCTATTGTCCTTGTCTCTGATTGTGGGCTGCTCAAAAGGGAGGGAAGGATCGTCCAGCACGGATGCCTCGAAGGGGAGCGAGTCGTTAGGCAGCAAATTGGAACCGGTTACATTGAAGATCATGATCCCGGGAGACCGGCCGCCAGATATGGATCTTGTTATTGCAGAAGCAGAAAAGCGGATGAAGGATACGATTAACGTCAAGTTGGACATCGTATTCGTGCCGTGGGCTGACTTGGGGCAGAAGACACAGGTGACCCTTGCTTCTGGTGAAAGCATCGATCTGATCTTCGATGCACCATGGCTGCATATCAATCAAATGATTGCAGACGGCTACTATGAGCCGCTAGATGATCTGCTCAAGCAGTATGGTAAGAACGTGTTAGAGAAGCGTCCACAGCAAATGTGGGATGCGAACAAGTATGACGGCAAAATCATGGCAGTGCCGCTTGGATTAGTCTACATGGCGGGCAACGCTTATGTCGTGCGCAAGGATATTCGTGAGAAGCTGGGTGTGCCGCCTATCAAGACCTATAAGGAGTTAATTGATTTTGCTTACAAGGTGAAGGAGAAGGAGCCAGGCATCGCCCCGTTCACGGCGGCAGGAACCTCCGGGCAGCAGACATATTCGATGGTCAGCCAGCGCAGTCTGCATGATTATGATACGCATGTACGGTTTACCCATGCCCTTGGAAGCAGTCTGACCTTATATTACAAAGAGAATGATGGCAAGGTATTCAATCTGTTCGAGGATAAGGAACCGATTATGACATGGTTGAAGGAGGCCAGACAGATGTATAAAGATGGCCTCGTATACAAGGATATTTTGACTGCGAAGGATTTCATTCAGCCTTTCATGAGCGGGAAAGCCGCTATCGTGACGAAGGGATCATTCGGTACGGGACTCTCCTTCGATCAGCAGTTCAAGAGCAATGTTCCGAACGGTGATCTGGAGACCGTGACCTTCTTCGATCCGACCAAAGGGGCAAATATCTCGAACTTCAAGCAGTGGAACTTCCTTGCTGTTCCGAAGGTAAGCAAAAATAAGGAACGCGCAGTTATGTTTATGGACTGGGCGAATCAGAAGGATAACTATGATCTGCTGTCCTACGGGATACAAGGGAAGCATTGGGAAGCTATTGGCGACAAGGAATATAAAGTGCTTGATACGAAGGGGTATTCACAATTTGGCTACGTATGGGTATGGAATCCTATCGATGAACGGACGGATGCGGGAGCAGACAAAACATACGAACACTTTGATGCTGTGCTTCGTGATGCAGACAGTTTCACGAAGGATATATTGACGGGATTCGAATTCGATTCCTCTGGTGTACAGAATGACCTTAGCCAATATAATACGGTCGAGGCGAAGTACTATCCTGCATTGTTCAATGGCGTCCTTGATCCTGAGGAGACACTGAAGAAATTCGAGGCTGAAGCAGGGCCTTCCCTCAAGCGGATTCAGCAGGAGCTGCAGCGTCAAATCGATGCCTTCTTGGCAAAGAAGTAGCTCATCAAAAAAAGAGGCTATCCAGAAGTCTTGCGACTTCATGGATAGCCTCTTCGTTCTTCTTACAAGTAACCCCAGATCATCGTGAACAATGTACCGAACAACGTCACGAGAGCTACGAATAACGCGTACAGAATATTCGTATAGTTGGCTGTTTTCGTTGTCTTATCTTCATCGATATGCATGAACAGGAATAATTGCACGGCAGCCTGGATAGCTGCGCAGATAATCAAGATTGTAAGTCCTGTTGTGAATGACATATCCCATACAATGACGGCTAACGCAACGACAGAAAGGACGAGAGAGAAGACATAACCCATTACATGACGTATCGGGAATAGTTGTTTCATATCACATCATTCCTTTCAAGTATACGAAGCTGAAGATAAAGATCCATACTACGTCAAGGAAGTGCCAGTACAGCGAGAAGATGAACGACTTATTCGCTGTATCATGTGTAAATCCTTCACGCTTGATTTGCATCATCAATCCGGATCCCCACAGAAGACCCATCGTTACGTGCGCACCGTGTGTTCCAAGCAAGACGAACAAGCTGGACAGGAAGGCGGAAGTTTGCAGTGTTGCACCTTCATGCACGTAAGTGACAAATTCGAAAATCTCAACGCCTAGGAAGCCTAGGCCGAGCAGCAGCGTGATTCCGAAGAAGACCATGGCTGGCTTCTTCAGCTTCATGCGCATACTGTGAATCGCAAGTCCGCAAGTGAAGCTACTCGTTAAGAGCAGGAATGTCTCTAGCAATACAGGCTTGATTTCAAAGATTTCTTTGGCAGACGGGCCGTTGCCCGTACGAGTCCACAGTGTAAAGTAAACGGCGAACAAAGTCGCGAAGAGTACAATCTCCGCGCCGAGGAACAGCCAGAAGCCGAAGATTCGGTTACGGTTCTCCTCTGTCTGATATTCTAGCGGCAGCGTATTATCGATCTTCATGCTCTATCACCCCGCAATTGTTGTTCCGTCTTTTTGATTTCCTTCACCGAGATATGGCGGCCATGATCCCGTTCAAAGGAACGTACTGCAAGCATAATCAGAATGAGGAAGCTTGTGATAATGGCAGGTGTCCACCACATAAATACCATAAAGAATCCCCAGAAGAAGAAGATAACACCGAGAATGAACGGCTGGCCGTTATTGTTCGGCATATGAATTTCTTCAAGCTCACCTTCGAACAATGGTTGCTTGTTCTTTTTCCAGAGCCAGAAGGCATCAAGGCTCTTCACCTTTGGAACGATAGCAAAGTTATATTCAGGCACCGGACTGTGCGTTGCCCATTCAAGCGAGCGTGCATCCCACGGATCGCTCGTTGTATCTCTAGGCTGGTAGCGGAAGCTCCAGTAAATGTTGTACACGAGAATCGCGAAGCCGATAGCAAGACCGACAGAACCGATTGTTGCAAGCAAGTTGAGCGGGCCGAAGCCAGTTTCTGCAGAGTACGTGTACATACGGCGTGTCATACCTTTCAGTCCCAAGAAGAACAATGGAAGGAATGTCACGTTAAAGAAGATTGCGATGAACCAGAAGCTGATCTTACCAAGACGCTCGTTCAGGCGGAAGCCGAACAATTTAGGGAACCAGTAGTACATACCTGCGATAACCGCAAATACGGTACCTGGAATCAATACGTAGTGGAAGTGAGCAACCAAGAACATCGTATTGTGATACTGATAGTCAGCACTTGCCATTGCAAGCATAACGCCCGTTACGCCACCAATCGTGAAGATTGGAATGAAGGCAAGGGAGTACAGCATCGGTGTTGTGAACTGTATCTTACCCTTTCGCAGGGTGAACAGCCAGTTAAATATCTTAACCCCGGTCGGAATCGAGATCGCCATCGTACTAACGGAGAAGAATCCGTTAACCATTGCGCCGTGACCCATCGTGTAGAAGTGATGCGCCCACACGAGGAAGGACAAGAGCGAGATGGCTACCATACTGACAACCATCGATTTGTAACCGTACAAGTTCTTGCGAGAGAACGTTGAGATAATTTCACTATATATACCGAAGGCCGGCAAGATAACGATATATACCTCAGGATGTCCCCATACCCAGAACAGGTTGGCCCAGAGCATATCCATACCGCCGTTGGCCATCGAGAAGAACTGAGAGCCGAACATGCGGTCGAATGTCATAAGCGCAAGCGCTACAGTCAATACAGGGAATGCGAACAAAATGATAACGTTCGTGATCAGAACCGACCACGTGAACATTGGCATTTTCATCAATGTCATGCCAGGCGCTCGCATTCTCAAGATTGTAACGATGAAGTTGACGCCTGTCATCAAAGTACCAAGACCTGCAATCTGCAATGCGATCGCATAGAAGTTATTCCCGATCTTCGGTGCAAGCTCAGGACCTGCAAGCGGGAAGTAAGAAGTCCAGCCTGCGTCCGGGGAGCCCCCGATAACGAACGAGATGTTGAACAGCATTGCTCCCCAGAAGAACAGCCAGAAGCTGACTGCGTTCAGGCGAGGGAATGCGACGTCGCGCGCCCCGATTTGGAGTGGTATAACTACGTTCATCAAGCCGATAATAAATGGCATCGCCATAAAGAGAATCATAATAACGCCGTGCGTTGTAAATACTTCATTATAGTGCTGGGCATCCAGGAACTTCATATCAGGTGCAGCCAGCTGCGTACGCATCATCAGAGCGTCCATACCGCCGCGGAACAGCATGACCAGGGCACTCAGGATGTACATGATACCGATTTTCTTATGGTCAACGGTTGTCAGCCATTCCCGCCACAGATAGCCCCATTTTTTGAAATAGGTCAAGCTGAAGATGATGGCTATCGTCACGAGCACGATGCTGGCCATAGCGCCATAAATCATCGGTTCGCCGGTAACGAAAAATTCGTCCCATTTCATAGTCTCAAATTACTCCTTTCTTGTTCAATCTAGTTGCCATGTTGAGAATGATCCATCTCTTGGTGTTCATCGTTGGAATGTTCCATGTTCGAATGATCCATTTTCGAGTGGTCCATTTCTTTATCCGATTCCTTATGAGAGTCGTCATGAGACGATCCACCATGATTGTGGCCGCCATGTTCGCCCTCTGGTGCTGGTCTGAATGTCAAGTGTGTGGAGGAATAAGATTTCCGTCCTACAAATTCGGTCTTCAGCAAGGAGTTGAATTCCTCTTCTGTTAATTCAGAAGCGGTACCCTTCACTTCTTTTACCCACTCTGTGTACTTGGTAGGGGACATTGCGAGCACTTCGAATTGCATGTGCGCAAAGCCTTTACCGCTGAAGTTCGAGTTTTTACCCATGAATGAACCTTCATGATCAGCTGCAAGGTGAAGCGTCGTCACCATGTCGCTCATCGCGTACTTCTGACCGCCAAGCTGCGGTACCCAGAAGCTTGTAATCGGTCCGTAAGAATAGAGACGGAACTCGATTGGGCGATTCGTAGGGATATTCAGATAGTTCACCGTTTCAATGCCTTCTTCTGGATAGCTGAAATGCCATTTGAAGTTGGATGATGCGGCATAGATAACGAGTGGCTTCTGATTGTCATAGCCTTCTGGAGGCGATTCTACTGCAACAGTAGAGCGAATCGTCACAACAGATAGCACGGTTACAATAATGACCGGAATTAACGTCCACGTAATTTCCAGCCACTTGCTGCCTTCCTCATGAGGAGGCTCATAATCAGGTGCTGATTTTGAAGCGCGATACTTCGTTAACATGAAAATATAAAGTGCGTACACGACGAACAAAATTCCTGCCATCATAATCATGGAGAAAATAATGACGTCGGACTGCGTCTTGGCCTGAGGACCTTTCGGATTCAAAACATCTAATGAATCACAACCGGTCAAGAGGACAAGAAGAGCTGCGAATAAGGTGAATAACAACCCTTTCTTTTTCATCAAGGTACCCCTTTCTCTGTTGGTTGGCTTTATATATAGTAGGAAATCGGGATATTGTAACCATGCTATATCTTATTAGGAAGCACTCTGAATTACAAATGACATAGTGATCCTTAGTTGACATAGATATCCATATAAGGATCAAGTTTTCCTGCCCAAATTAAGCCCAAAAGCCGAAAAAGTGATAAATATCATTGAATTTCCGCCAAAATCGCCGTTTTTGAAATTTGTTCATAATTGCCTCTAAGACCATCAAGTGTACCAATACTGTCACAATTGTGAGCCCTTCAAAGGCGGTAAAACCCACATTATTCCTCAATTTTAAAGGATTTGTGTACAACAGAAGTGAATGTGCAAGTTGGTATGAACCGTGGTAGATAAGCAATAGGGAGATCCGAATTGCTCGTTCTAGCGCACGCTCGCTCCGTTTTGTAATACATCGTTTACGAACAGCACAGAATAACCATTCATAACGATTGTTAGGAAATAATTCTAATTTTAAGTAGGATAGAGTGTTTTTAGCTCTAATTACTCGCGAATTCGCCGGTTTTCGCTAGAATACGACACCTTATGAGGTAGAATATATCATCCGCTATCCGAGGAAGGCGGATTTTGATATATTTTTATGTGGGTTCGAGGACAGTGGCGGTACACCAATTTATTTGCGGAACATGGGGGTAACGAGGTGAAGGTTGGGCAATTTCTTAGGTTAGTTGAAATCCAAACGAAAGTAGCGAGCATGATACCGTTCTTCATCGGAACGTTATACGCGCTATATCGATTTCATGAATTTCGGCTAGTTCCATTTCTACTTATGTTCGCCTCATTATTGTCTTTCGACATGGCGACCACGGCCATTAATAATTATATTGATTACAAAAAGGCGATTAAAACACACGGGTATGGTTATGAAGTACACAATGCGATTGTATCCTATGGACTCAAGGAGTCGAGGGTAGTTAGGGTCATTGCGACGCTTCTTGTAACGGCCATAAGTTCTGGGGTTGCCCTGGTGCTGCAGACGGATATTCTTATTCTTGGGTTAGGAGGCTTGTCATTCCTTGTAGGTTTCCTCTATTCGCTAGGTCCGATTGCGATATCACGAATGCCGCTTGGCGAGTTGTTCTCCGGATTGTTTATGGGGTTCGTTATCATTTTCATTTCTACATACATACATGTAGACAAGGAACAGCTTGTATCACTGGCGATTGACTTCCGGATGGCTCATCTCGATATCAATCTAATAGAAGTGCTGTTGGTGTTCGCGATATCGATTCCAGCTGTTCTGAGCATAGCGAATATTATGTTGGCCAATAATATTTGCGACATTGAGGATGATCTGGCGAACAAGCGATATACACTGCCCGTGTATATCGGGAAGCCGAGCGCACTGATGTTGTTCCAATGGTTGTATGTGGCGGCGTACCTGGACGTCATTGTCCTCTTTGCCATCGGGGTACACCCTGTGCTGTTGCTGCTTATTGTGGCGACGTTCATTCCGGTACGAAGAAATATGAAGAAATTCATAACGAAGCAGACGAAGGAACATACCTTTGTACTGGCCGTGAAGAACTTCATTCTGATGAATGCTGCTCGTATCCTTGTGTTGGGATTAGCAATCTTATTCTCTTGAACATAAGACAAGGGATGTGCCGCTTGGCACATCCCTTGTCTTATTTGTCCGCAAAAAGACGTCATCCATGTAGGACATTGACGTCCTCCGAACCGTAAAGGTGAATGATCACCTACACTCGCCCCATCAATTGATTTGCGATAATGACGGCTTTCTCTTCTCTCGTCAGAGATTTAAAGACGAGATCATAAGAGTGGTCAATGAGCATCTGGATATCTTGATCACTCAAGCTGCCATTGAGCGCCACCGTGTTCCAATGTCGCTTGTTCATGTGATAACCCGGTGTAATCTCGGCGAATTGCTCGCGCAGGGACTCGGCACGGAAGGGGTCACACTTCAACGTAACACTTGGACAACCGTCCGTTTCACGGAACAAAGCAAATATTTTGCCACCTACACGGAATACGGGGACATCGTCTCCGAACGGGTAGGTCAGACGAGCGCCTTGTTTGTCAAAACAATAGTCATTCCAATCCTGCATGTCGAAACATTCCTTTTCATAGATGAAGATAGTTATCTTTAGCATATCGAAAGGTTGATAGAAATGCAACGGGGCGGATTGACTTCTGTAAGTTCATTTAAAAAAATTGTCGAATTTGCTGAAAATACGGCGATAGATTTCTCTTGTTGCGGAAAGGTGGAGTTGGAGATGGAAATGGACTATCCATGAATTCGGATCGGTAGGCTGGAGAGTTTGTGGCTGTGATCAGGCATATGCTCGTCAATGTGGAAGGTTTCCGATGCGGAAGCGAAAGGGAACCGCTTGACGAAGGATGTTAGCGCATATTCTGCCTCCAGCCGGGCAAGTGGTGCGCCAAGACAGAAATGGTGGCCACTGCCGAAGGTCAAATGCTTGTCGTTGCCTATACGATGAATATCGAATTTCTCTGGATGGGCAAATTGTCTGTCGTCACGATTTGCGGAACTCATCCAAGCGATCACGATCTGCCCCTTCTTCATAGGCGGGCCGAACACATTCGTATCCTGCGTGATTGTACGATCAATGGATATGTGGAACCGGTAGCGCAGCACTTCGTCGATTGTTTGCGGGACAAGCTCGGGATGTTGGCACAGTTCATCGTAAGCAGACGGTTGATCATAGAGCAGACTATAGAAACAATTCGTTATGAGTGTAGTTGTCGTTTCATTTCCGGCACCCAAGAGGCCGATACCGGTTCTTGCGATTTCCTCATCGGTCAATCGGCTTCCTTCGTATTCTGCCATGGTCAGGTCGGACAAGATGTCATCTTGAGGGTGTGCTCGTTTCTCCAAAACAAGGGGGAGTAAATATGCTGAGAATTCTTTAATGGCCGTGTCTTTTTGAAGCTTCTGCTGCTCAATGCTCCCCCGATGATGGCCCATGAACAAAATGTTGGACCAGTGTTTGATCTGTTCCCAGTCCCGTGACGGCACGCCAAGCAGGTTGGCAATTACGGTCACAGGCAGCGGGACAGCGTATGCATTCACAATGTCCACCGTGTTCTGTGATTGCATGTTGTCAAGTAATCCATCGACGATTGCTTGAATTTTCGGTTTCCACTGATCCAAGCTGCGTGGAACGAATGCTTTGGCAATAAGCGCACGGCGCTTACGATGTATCGGCGGATCCGAGAGGGTCAGGCTGATACCGCTGTTATCCCTCGGAACGGGGACGATACTACGCTCGCGAACGCTGGAGAAGAGTTGATGATCCGAGAGAACTCGTTTTGCATCCTCATAGCGGAATACATTCCACACATCCTGCTCTGCGTCGTAATAGACAGGGTTCTTTTCACGCATATGCTGGAACCAGGCATACGGATTCCACAACTGCTCTTTCGTGTTGAACCCAGTAATCTCATGAATAAAAATTTCACCCTTTGTTTTCAATTGATTTACCTCCTCCGTAATTGTATAGCTGGTCGTTAAGAGTTTCGATCCAGTTCAGTTCGCTTTGAAGCTTCTTGATCAGGAATTGAAACGTGCTCAGGGCGAAAGGTTTGCCTTCGGTGAGTGACTGTCCTTGGGTAATGATTTCGAGTTGGCTGCGAAGATAATCGGTTCGGGCGTTCAAAATCGCCTGCTGTTCGGGAACCTGCAAATAATCGAACAAACTAACGCGAACAATGAATTCATTCTCATGAGCTGCAAATTCCGGAGGGAATTCCCGCAGCAGCTTATGGAACATCTTTTTTCCTAGCTCAGTAATGGCGTACATGTGGCGGGAAGGCTTTCCAGACTGGGTATCCACTTCCTTCGTAATGGCTCCCATCTGTTCGAACTTGCGAAGGGAGGGATAGAGCATGTTGTTGTTGACGCGGATGGAGTCGGCGAACAGACGCTCCAACTGCTTCTTTACCTCATAGCCGTGCTTGGGCTTAATCATGAGATGATGAAGCAACAATATATCGATGTACATATGTCCTCCTGTTCGTATATAAATTAGAGCATAGGTTATTTTAACCTATGCTCAGGGATAATTGATCATATGCGGCTCAGTAAATGTAAATACATGTAAAAAGTGTGAATTATCTATTTGTCGGGACGATACACCATGCAGTATTGTTGGGATACGCTGTTCCCGGGCATTGGGATTGTATCCACCACTTCGAATCCATAATGTCCATACAAGGAAATGTTGCTCGGGTTATGTGTCTCCAGCGTGCAAGGAATGCCACGCGCATCGCACTCAGAGAGCAAGGGCCTCATTAATTGGCTGACGAAACCCTGGCCGCGGAATTGCGGCTGCACGACAAGCATGTCCAAATGGATATAATCCTGCTCGTTCAGTTCGGATATCCAGGCGGAGCTCATAGAGTTAAGCGTTGACAATCCACGTATAAATTGATGGATGCTGATATAACGGCACATCGGGATTGATTTGATAATTGCACAAGCAATTCGGTACAAGTACTGTGCATGTGAGAACCGGGACACTCCTGTCCGCTCAGAACGGAACACGAGGGCAACGGCTTCAAGCTGTTCGGACGTTGCATACAGGTCGGCTTCCTGATACAGCATGGCAATATAGTTGCGGAAGAAGATGATGAGCACCTCAAGGCGGGTTGTCCGCTCCGGAAGCATGTGCTCATATAGCGGGTCATCCATGAAGCCTTGCGCAAGGACGACGGCAGCTTGGCGGATATCTGTGCGGCGTAGTTTTACGTAGTTGGGTTCGGAAGTTCTGTTCGTTGTAACGTTAGCGTGACTTGCTCTTGAATTACAAATGGTTCCACCTCGGATCATGATTCAATGTAAATAAGGCTCCACGTTAGGCTTTCCTTGCTTGTTCATTTAGTCGGCCGAATTTCGGAAACCTCCTGTCTATCGTACTGCTGCGCATTCGTCTAAGTCAACGCATGTGCCCTTACTCCCGTTTGCCGTTGTGGATGAAGTTCGAGTGTGCAGCAGGTTGAATGATATCCCCTAATATAGTAAATAAGCCGTGCAGGACTCCTTACCGCGATTGAATGCGGCTTCGGGATCTTTTGCGCGGCTTTTCTTTTTTTATTTGTTAGTGCTGTGCTGCTTTCCTGGCAAGCTCGAACCCGGGTTGCCTTCGCCATGGCGCTGCTGGTTGCGCTTTGCCTTCTGCTGGTCTTCATGCAGCTTATCCACGAATTGTTTGGTGTCTTCCATTGAACAGATCCCTCCTTGTTAGGCACTCCTTGATACTATAACCGGTTGAAGGGAAAATCATGTCCACATAAGTCGTATTTATTGTTGAATTGCGGCTCCTGTTACTTGTTCCTCGTTGTCAAATAGATGATGCCTAAAATAGCGGCATAGGTATAGGTGAACACCCTTGAAGTCATTTTCATTGTTTCATCATCGGTAAATAGTTGGATGAAAAATTAATGCCCAGAACGATGCCGAAACCGATGTAAACTCCTTTGTAAAATTCGGAGTAAATCCCCGTCTTTTTATTCGCTCTATCTGGCTGCTCCCTATCGTCCCTTATTCTGAGTAGGAGCATCATAATTACGAAATATAAAATGGCGCCAGAAACGGCAATCTCCTTTGTGAGAGGATTGGGGATGAAAAAGTACGCAAAAACGGCAAATGCTACGATGACCGCCAACAGAATGTAATTGACTGTAGTTTTTTTCAATTTAAATCACTCCTGTTTGAGCCGATCCGAATTTCGTTGAAGTGGAAAAAGCTCTTGCTGCAATCGAAAGAATACCTGATGATGTCATTGAGCGCGGTCCGGAAGCGATCATGGAGTGGTTCAATACGAACACGGAATTTCGCGTCTCCGAGTATCAAACGAGCGGAATTGTTGGTTGCACATCTGCAGTAGGATTAGCCATAGCAGCTCTTGTTTTTGCACCAGCTAAGATTACCAAAATAAAAGACGCCATTAAGGCAGCTGGCGGAACTGTGAAATTCGTGACAAAAGTGCTGGAAACCTACAAAGTGGCCAAAGGAATGGGCTTGTCTACGATGGAGGCTATCAAAATGGGTGTGCAAGAGCGGGAGGCCACTGAAGAACTAGCCATTTTCTTCAGATGCTATTTAGATAAAAGAAAAGAAGACATTCGTACCGCTTTTCGGGACGAATGTCTTCTTTTTGTGGGTCTAGCTTAGCTGTGTTTTCTAGTAACCTCAGTCCACTAGCTTCAATATTCGCTTGAGATTTACAGCAAATATCGCCATCGCGCCTTGTAATTGCATGCCAAGCAGACCCGAGGATGTGGCTACATCATACCCGTGTCCATGTTTGAGTTCGCTGTTTTTGGCTTCAATTTTGTAGCGTTCCTTAGATTTCGCCTTGAAATATTCTGTTTCCTGGAACGCTATCTG